>CAILWD010000448.1 GCA_903837815.1 uncultured Chloroflexota bacterium
GCCATCGGCGCGGAAAAAGTCACCTGCCAGCGTGACTGGAACGACACCGAGAAGGATTACTACCTCCACATCATCGACCTGCTCATCGAGCGCGGAGTCATGCCCGACCACGACGCCCGCGAACCCTGGTTCCTGTGCTACTCCCACAGTGATAAGGACATCGACGACACGCTGACGGTTTTCCGTGATGCGGTGAAGGCGAGCAAGAAGTAGGCAGGTATTAGGTACACAAGTAAACAGGTACACAATATGACCAAACTTACAACCAAAGAAATCGTTGACCTCAGCCGCGAGTACACCTTTTTTTCATGGTCTGTGCAGGGACAGGTCAATCCCATCCCCGTCGAAAAGGCAGAGGGCGTTTACTTCTGGGATACCGACGGCAAACGCTACATTGATTTTTCGTCGCAGTTGATGAATACCAATATCGGGCATCAGCACCCGAAGGTGGTGAAAGCCATCAAGGATCAGGCGGATAAACTCTGCTTTGTCCACCCTGGCAACACCACCGATGTCCGCGCCTTGCTTGGCAAGAAACTTTCTGAGGTGACTCCCGGTGACCTCAAGAAGACCTTCTTCGCATTGGGCGGCTCCGAAGCCAACGAAAACGCCATCAAGATTGCCCGCTTCTACACCGGGCGCCACAAAATCCTCGCCCGCTACCGCTCGTATCACGGCGCGACTCACGGCTCGCTTGCCCTGACCGGCGACTATCGCCGTTTGGCGGTGGAACCAGTTTTGCCCGGCGGCGTTCACTTCCTCGATCCGTTCTGCTATCGCTGTCCCTTCGGACAGAAGAAAGAGTCCTGCAAGCGCGAGTGCATTTCTCACCTCGAAGAAGTCATCAAGTACGAAGGCCCCGATAAAATCGCCGCCATCATCATGGAAGGCGTGGTCGGCTCCAATGGCTTGATTGTCCCGCCCGATGATTACTGGCCCCGCGTGCGCGAACTCTGTGATAAGTACGGCATCCTGCTGATTTCGGACGAAGTGATGAGCGGCTGGGGACGCACCGGCGAATGGTTTGCGGTGGACAACTGGAAGGTCGTCCCCGACATCATCACCACCGCCAAGGGTATCACCAGCGGATACGTCCCGCTGGGCGCGGTCATTGTCTCCGAGAAAATTGCAAGATTCTTCGACGACAAATATCTCTACGCGGGTCTGACCTATAACGGTCATGCCCTCGCCGCCGCCGCCGCCCTGGCGACCATCGAAGTCTACGACGAAGACAAACTGATCGAGAACGCCCGCGAAGTTGGCAAGTATCTGGGCGAGAAATTGGAAGAAATCAAGACCCGCCACGTCTCAGTGGGGGATGTGCGCTACATCGGCTTGTTCACCACCCTCGAACTGGTCGCCAACCGCGAGAGCAAGGAAATCATGCCCGCCAGCGTCATGGGCGCAGTCGGCAAGTACTTGCGTGACAATGGCCTGTTCACCTTCATCATGGCGAACAACATGGGCAGTATGCTCTTCATCGTGCCGCCGCTCTGCATCACCAAAGAGCAACTCGACGAAGGCTTGGCGATTGTCGAAAAGGCGCTGGAAGTGGCGGATGCCGCTGTAAAGTGAACTCTTTTGGATTCCAAAGTCTCCAGACTTTGGAATCCTTCAATTAAAGATATTGGAGAAACCATGAGTGAACTGATCTTACAAAACTACATCAACGGCAAATGGGTATCCTCGACCTCTGGGAAATTCCGTGAAGTACCCGACCCCGCCACAGCCGAGATTTTGGCGCAAGTGCCCGTCTCGACCGTCGCCGAATTGGACGAAGCGGTTCAGGCGGCGCACAAGGCATTTCAAGACTGGCGCAGGACCCCGGTCACCAAGCGCATTCAATACATGTTTGCCCTGAAGCATTTGCTCGAAGCCAACCTCGAAGACCTGGCGCGCAGCATCACGATGGAGCATGGCAAGGTGTTGGAAGAATCCCGTGGCGAAATGCGCCGCGCCATCGAAAATGTCGAAGTCGCCTGCGGCACGCCGACCCTGATGATGGGCGACCTCGTCGAAGACATCGCCCCCGGCATCGATGAACTCATGATTCGTCAGCCGCTCGGCGTAGCGGGAATCATCTCGCCTTTCAACTTCCCGGCGATGATCGCCTTCTGGTTCGTGCCATACGCAGTCGCCACCGGCAACACTGTGGTGGTCAAGCCCTCCAGCCGCGTGCCGATCACGATGGTCAAGTTGTTTAAGTTGATGGAAGAAGCGGGCTTCCCTGCGGGCGTGGTCAACATGGTACACGGCGGCGCAGACATGGTGAACGGAATCCTCGACCACCCGTTGATTAAATCTGTCGCCTTCGTCGGCTCGACGGAAGTGGCGAAGCATGTCTACAGTCGCGGAACGGCAAACGGGAAACGCGTCTCCGCTGCGGGCGGGGCAAAGAACCCGGTGCTGATTCTCCCCGACGCCGACCCCGACACGACCACCGCCATCATGATGGACAGCGCGTTTGGTTGCTCTGGTCAACGCTGCCTTGCGGCCTCCACCGCCATCATGATTGGCGAAGCGGACAAGGTCTTCATCCCGAGGTTTGCCGAAGCCGCCTCGAATCGCGTGACAGGCTACGGGTTGAACTCCGAAGTGCAGATGGGGCCGGTGATCACCCCGCAGGACAAAGTCCGCATCGAAGGCTTGATCCAGCAGGGAGTTCAGGAAGGCGCAGAAATGCTGGTGGACGGGCGCAATGCGGTCATCCCCGGTTACGAGAAGGGAAACTTCATCAAGCCGACGATTTTGGTGGATACCCCCGTCAACGGCATTATCGCCACCACCGAAGTGTTTGGTCCAGTGCTGGGAATCATGCACTGCAAGACCGTCGAGGACGCGATCAAAATTTTGAACGACGGCGAGTACGGCAACATGGGTTCGATCTTCACCCGTGACGGAGCTGCCGCGCGCAAGTTCCGCAACGAAGCGGATGCGGGCAACATCGGCATCAACATTGGCGTCGCCGCGCCGATGGCATTCTTCCCGTTCAGCGGCTGGAAGAATAGTTTCTTCGGCGACCTGCACGGACAGGGCAAGCACGCCATCGAGTTCTTCACCCAGACTAAAGTGGTGATCGAACGCTGGCCCAAGGATTGGAGCAGGAAGTTCTAGGCTTTTTGTAGGGGCGCGGTCACCGCGCGCCCCTACCGAATCAATCAACCCGCCAAAGCGGGAACACACAAAGGAGATTGAAGATGGATCTGTCAGGTTATCAGTACGTTTGGTTGATTGTGACCTTCATCGTGGGTTTCTTTGCCGTGCGCATGGGCGTCGGTATTTGGGCTTCGCGTAAAGTCTCAAACGCCGCCGATTATATTGTGGCTGGACGCAGCCTTCCCATTTACATGGTTGGCGCATCGGTCATGGCGACCTGGTTTGCCGCTGAAACGTTGATGGGGGCTTCATCCTCAGGCTATCAGTATGGCTTTCAGGGCGTAATTTTCGACCCGTTTGGCGCTGCGGCTTGTCTCTTCATTTCAGGCTTCTTCTTTACCCGCCTCATGCGCCGCGCCCGTTACCTGACCGTGGTGGACTTCTTTGAACACCGTTACGGCAAGTGGATGACGATTATGGCTTCCATTGGGCAACTCATGACCTATTTCGTGTGGACGGGCGCGCAGATGGTCGCGGCTGGCACGATTGTCAATGCCCTCTTCCCCAGCGTCCCGGTTGAAGTCGGCATGATTTTGGTCGCGGTCTGGGTGACAGGCTACACCATGCTCGGCGGTATGCTTGCCGATACCCTGCTCGACTTCATCCAGATGTTCTTCACCGCTGGTGGCATGGCGTTGATTTTCGGCTTCGTCTTCTACCAGATTGGCGGCTGGGACGGACTCACCAGCATCGATTCGACGCTCTACAACCCCAAGCCTTTCACCCTTCTGCCCGACATGGCTGGCGACGCCGGCTACCTCGGCTACTTCGGCCCGATGGGCTGGATGTACTGGGTTGCGGCGTGGCTTTCGATTGGTCTTGGCTCCATCCCCACCCAGGATTTGTTCCAGCGCTCCATGTCTGCCCGCAACGAATCAACAGCGGTTTGGGGAACTTATTTCGCTGGCGTTCTCTACCTGGTCTTTGGCATCATGTCTCCCCTCATCGGCATCATGATGTTCAAACTCGACCCGGCGATGGCAGACCCGGATAGCGTTTTGGTGAGCGCGGCGCTGCAATACGTTCCGCCCGTCCTGACCGCCATCTTCATGGCGGCGCTTACCTCGGCTTTGATGAGCACCTCCGATAGTTCCCTGCTGGCGGGTGCTTCCGTCGTCACCCAGAACCTTTTCCCGCTCTTCGGCAAGCAACTCAACCCCAACGAGGAGGTCAAGTGGACGCGCATCATGGTTGGCATCAACGGCTTCATCGGCATTGTCTTTGCGTTGACCGCCCAAATCATCTATGAACTTGGCGTGGTGGCATGGACTCTACTGTTGGTGGGTCTGGTTACGCCGTTTATTTTCGGCATGTACTGGAAGAAAGCCAACGGTTACGGCGCAGTGTCGGCTGTGGTGGCTGGCTGGGGCTCCTGGGCGATTTTGACCTGGGTTGCCTACCAGTTCGGTTTGGGCGGCGACTCGACCGCCATCGTATGCTCCGGCGGCGACCTGAGTCTGTTGGCTGACCGCACTGTCAGCATGGACTGCGCCTTCTGGGACGCGGTTTCCATCGCCTCTCTGCCCGCCTTCCTCATTTCCATCGTGGCGATCATTGTGGTCTCCCTGGCGACCCAGAAGCAAGACCCGCCCATGCCGATTACCGATGTGGACGGCAAAGAACTGGATACCAATCCCTTCCACTTCATCGGCATCATGCCCATCAAGGATGCGCTCCGCAAGTTGCGCCCCGAAGAATACGACCAGTAATTAGTGAAAGACCCTAAAGGTTTCAAATACCTTTAGGGTCTCTAATCAATAGGAGAAAGATATGCCCCAAAATTTGAATTCAGCGCAGGAATACGCCCAGAAGTGGCTGGATATTATCAAGAACCCGGAACGTCCGCCGGAAGATGTTGGCAAGTGGATCATCGAACAATCCATGCTAAACTTTGCTGAGAACTTCAACAAGGGCTGGCTGGATTATCGCAAGTCGGTGACCCAAGCTGGACAATGGGCTGCCACCGAATGGACGGGACACGGGGCGACCTTCGAGGATGTTCTCGGACGCAAGTTCATCGACTTCCTCGGCGGCTTCGGAATGATGGATTTGGGCTGGAGTCACCCCGAAGTGGTGGCGGCGGTTCAATCCCAACTGCTGCGCACCCCCATGCCCAGCCAGGAATTGATCGACCCCCTGCGTGGCGTGCTCGCCAAACTGATGGCAGACATCACCCCCGGCGATTTGAAATACGCCTGGTTTGGAGCCAGCGGCACCGAAGCCATCGAAGCCGCGATTAAGTTCGCTAAAGTCTATACCCAAAAGCCCGCCTTCATCGTCGCGGTCAAAGCCTTCCACGGCAAGACCATGGGCGCGCTCTCCATGCTCGGCAAGGCGGATTACCGTGTGCCGCCCGGCGTGCTGTATGGCGGTCCTGTTTATCACGTCCCATTTGGCGATGCCGCGGCAGTCGAGAAGCAACTCGAAATCTGCGAGAAGATCGGCGTGGGCGTGGCGGCTGTGATGATGGAGCCGATTCAAGGCGAAGCGGGCGCAATCGTTCCGCCCGACGACTTCTGGCCCCGCATCCGCGAAGCGACGAAGAAACACGGAACCCTGCTCATCGCCGACGAAGTGCAGACCGGTTTGGGACGCACCGGCAAACTGTGGGGCGTGGAACATTGGGGTGTCGTCCCCGACATTATCGCGGTCGCCAAGTCTTTGGGCGGCGGCGTCATGCCCATCTGCTCGGTCATCACCACCGAGGAAATCTTCGCTCCGTTCATGTACCCGAATCCCTTCCTGCAAACCACCACCACCGGCGGCGGCGCGCTGGCTTGTTCCGCAGCCATTGCGGCGATCAACGTCACCGTACGCGAAAAGTTGTGGGACGTGGCAAAGGAAAAGGGCGACTACATCATGCCCAAAGTTCAGGAACTTGCCGCGAAATACCCGAAGGTGTACGAGAAAGTCACCGGCAAAGGCTTGCTCATCGGTCAGCATTTCCAGACCCCCGAAATCGGCGGGCAGGTTGCAGCCGAAGTCTTCAAACGCGGAGTCCTTGTGGCTGGCGCGCTCACCAGCGCCCAGACCATCCGCATCGAGCCGCCGCTGGTCATCACCTACGACGAAATCAATCAGGGTCTTGCCAGCCTGACCGAAGCGGTCGAAGCGGTGAACAAGACTCTCTAGCAGAAAATAATAGACTCTATTGGAAATAAAATTAGGACGCAGATGAACGCTGATTTACACTGATGAAAGAGAAAAAATCTGCGTTTTCTGCATTTATCAGCGTCCAAATCAAGTTTTCGGCTTATTACCGATAAAGTCTAATCTCTTTCCCTTTTGCCCGTGGAACGTTTCGTTTCGCGGGCTTTTTTTATTGGCTTGAGGGTAACGTGAAATAAAAGGTTGCGCCTTTACCCGGCTCCGATTCAATCCAGATGCGTCCTCTGTGGACTTCGACGATGCGTTTCACCAGCGCCAAACCGATTCCTGTTCCCTCGGTTTCGACGCTCAATTTGCTGAACAGCCCGAAGACCCGCTCGTGGAACTGGCTGTCGATGCCGATCCCGTTATCGCGGACGTAGAAAACTTTTTCGCCGCTGGAATTGGATGTTTCGCCGATGACGATTCGCGGCTGGGGCTGGTCTCCCATGAACTTGACCGCGTTGTCCACCAAATTCTGGATGACCTCGGTCAGGCGGACGCGGTCGCCCCAGACCCGGGCTTGCGTAGCGCTGATTTCGACGGCGACGTTCCTGTTTTCGATCTGTCCGCGCAACAATTCCACGGCGTCCTTTGCAATGTCGGCAAACAACGACTCTGCGGGCTGGTTCGTCAACCTTCCGATGCGAGAGAGTTCCAGCAGGTCGTTCAACAGTTCCTGCATTTTTTTTGTTGCATCCTCGATGCGGCGCATATCGTCGCGCAATTTCTTTTCATCGCCTGCCAGCGCGTCCTTTTCGAGATACCCCAAAAATCCGCGAATGGTGACGAGCGGAGATTTCAGGTCGTGCGACACGGTGTAAGTGTACCGTTCGAGTTCCGCGTTTTTTGCCTCCAGTTCATGAATCAAGGCTTCCCGCTCTATTTCGGCTTCCTTGCGCTCGGTGATTTCGCGGGCGATCCCCACTGTGCCAATAACTTCTCCAGCCTCATTCAGAATGGGCGTTTTGAAGGTTTCCACCCAATGTAACCTGCCTTTCTTGTCTGCCTGGAGTTCCTCGATGTGTTTGCGCTCCTTGCTTTGAATGACTTCAAGGTCGTCCTTCTGGTACATCTCGGCAAACGTTTCGCTCCAGATATCGAAATCCGTTTTTCCGA
>CAILWD010000449.1 GCA_903837815.1 uncultured Chloroflexota bacterium
CTCGCCTTGATTCGTCAGGCTGGCTTTACAAACGCTGCCCAAGCCAGACGCTTTTTCTCCGCCCATCTTCCCGCTGCATTTTCACTCCTCCTTACACCCTTTTCCTGACTTTGCTACAGCCATGACAGGTGACATTACTCATATTGTGAGAAATACCACCAATAAAGTATAATATTCAACACTTTACTACCCCCAGCAATGGGAAGTTACGGAGGATCCCACATTGTTTCATGCATTGGTAAGTATCAAGCAGGTTCCTGATACGACAAATATTCGTATTGACCCGGAGACGAATAATCTTATCCGGCAAGGCGTTCCCACCATCCTCAACCCGTACGATGCTCATGCAGTCGCTGCGGCTGTGGAGTGGAAGCGTAAACTCGGCGGCAAGGTCACTATCATCACGATGGGACCGCCCGCGGCGTCAACTTCTCTGCGTGAATGCATCGAAATGGGGGCGGATCGCGCAATTCTGATTTCGGCACGCCAGTTCGCGGGAGCCGACACGCTTGCCACGTCCTACGTGCTTGCAGAAGTCATCAAGGAAATTCATTCCAAAGACCCGATCGATCTGGTCTTTTTCGGCAAACAGGCAATCGACGGCGACACCGCCCAGGTGGGCCCTGGCGTTGCCGTCCGCATGGATTTACCGGTAGTCAGTTACGCCATCAAAATCCGCGAAGTCAATTTGGAACAGCGCTACGTCATCATCGAGCGCAAGACCGAAAGCCGCAACGAGATCATCAAGACCTCTCTGCCCGCGGCGATGACCTGTGAAAAGGAAATTGCGGAAATCCCCTACGCCTCGCTCCCCGATCTGGTCAATGCCCTGCGCTACGAACCCGAAGTCTGGACTGCTGAAAACCCCATCGTCTTCGACGTTCCCCAACTGGGCTTGAAAGGCTCACCCACCACCGTGTTCAAGACCGGTACACCCGAAAGGCATACCGCCGGTGAGGTATTCAAAGTGGCGGAAGTTGGTTTGGACAGCGTTGTCAAGACCGCGCTCGACAGGATTTTTGCGGTTGAAGGCATGGCCGCCATGGTAGGAGTGAAGAAATGAGCAGGCGTTTTTGGGTTTACATCGAACAGGAAGACGGAAAAGTCCACCCCGTGGCATGGGAATTGCTCGGCGTGGCGCGCGAACTTGCCAACCAGGTTGGCGAAGACGCTGTAGTCGAAGGCATCCTGGTCGGGCATAACATGGACGAAGCCGCGCAGGAAGCCCTGCACTACGGCGCCGAAACCGTGTATGTCCTCGACCACCCCACCTTCAAGAATTATCTCAACAAGCCATACACCTCCGCCCTGCGGTTTTTGGTGCAAAAATACAGCCCTGAGGTCTTTTTGGTCGGTGCGACCACCCTCGGGCGCGACCTGGCTGGGGCAGTGGCAACCAGCCTCAAGACCGGTCTGACTGCGGATACCACCCATCTGGCGATGGGCACGATCAAGGATGACAACCGGAAACTGTTGCTTGCCACCCGTCCTGCTTTCGGCGGCAACGTGATTGCGACCATCGTCTGCCGCAACCACAGCCCGCAGATGGCAACCGTGCGCCCGCGCGTATTCAATCCCGCGCCGCGAACGGAAGAGGCAAAGGGTCAGATTGTCCATGAAACGATGGAAATCACGCCCGACATGATCAACGCCGAAATCGTCGAGTTCATCACCAATGCGGCAGCGACGGTCAAACTCGAATATGCCGACATCATCGTCTCCGGCGGACGCGGACTTGGCGGACCCAAGGGCTTTGAACTCATCAAGGAACTGGCTGACGCCCTCGGCGGTGTGGTCGGCTCCAGCCGCGCCTGCGTGGATGCCGGCTGGATCAAGTACGACCATCAGGTTGGGCAAACGGGCAAGACCGTGCGCCCCAAACTGTACGTTGCCGCCGGCATCTCCGGCGCCATTCAACACAAGGTTGGGATGCAGGAATCCGATTTCATCCTTGCCATCAACCGCGACCCGCACGCCCCGATCTTCGATGTCGCCACGATGGGCATTGTCGGCGACCTGTACGAGGTCATCCCCGCGCTCATCAAAGAAATTAAGGCGCGCAAAGAGGCATAGCATGGAAAAGAACGAAAAACTCTCATTTGATGTCATTGTGGTCGGCGCAGGCCTGTCGGGTTCTGCGGCGGCGGCGATTGCGGCACGCGGCGGCTTGAAGGTCGCCATGGTCGAACGCGGACAGGCTCCCGGCAACAAGAACTACTTCGGCGGCGCGCTCTACACCCACTCTTTGGTGGAAATCTACCCCGACCTTTTCGACCGCAAGCCCCCGCTGGAACGCCCCGTGACCGAAACCGGCTTCTGGTTCCTCTCGGAAGATGGCATGGTCAAAGCCACCGTGCAGGGCGGCAAGGTCAACAGCAACCCCATCGACGCCTACGTTGCCCAGCGCGCCAAGTTCGACCCCTGGTGGGCGGAACAGGCGCAGAAGGAAGGCGCGTTCATCATCCCCAAGACCGTGGTTGTGGATTTCATCCGCCAGAACGGCAAGGTGATTGGCGTCAAGACCGACCGCCCCGATGGCGATATTTATGCCCCGGTGGTCATCATCACCGAAGGCGTGAACAACCTGCTGACCCAAAAACTCGGTCTTATCAAACACGACATTCAGGGCGGCTCCGCCGCGCTGGCGGTCAAGCAGTTGATTTCGATGCCCGCCGAAACCATCAATGCCCGCTTCGGGCTGGCGGATAATAATCACGGCGTGGCGATGTCGGTGATGGGCGATGTCTCGATGGGACTGCCCGGCTTGGGCTTCGTCTACACCGGAGTGGATAGCATTTCAGTGGGCGTGGGTGTCACCCTCGATGCTCTCACCAAAGCGCATATCAAACCCTATGAACTGCTCCAGCGTTACATGAATCACCCGATGATCGCCCCGTTGATCGCAGGCGGACGCCTGATGGAATACGGCGCGCACATCATCCCCGAAGGCGGCTGGAAGGACATGCCGCAACTTTACACCGACGGCGTGATGGTTGCCGGCGACGCGGCTTCGATGGTCAACGCCCTGCATTGGGAAGGCACCAACATGGCGATTGTGGCTGGTAAATGCGCCGCCGAGACCGCCATCGAAGCGCACAAGATCAGAGACTTTTCGGCGACGACTCTCTCCA
>CAILWD010000450.1 GCA_903837815.1 uncultured Chloroflexota bacterium
AGGTTTATTCTGCTGGTTTTGCATGATTAAATTTTAGCCTGACCGTTTATGAAAATTCCTTACAAACTCCCGACAGGCCAAATTCTACCAAAGATTCACATCCCCCGTTTCTTTGCCTCGTTCCAAAAAGCGTCCATCTCTTCGAGTGTCATGTCTGAGAGATTACGCCCCTGCTTTTTTGCGCCCTGCTCCACGAAGGCAAAGCGCTTTTTGAATTTGATATTCGTCTTCCGCAACGCAGACTCGGCGTCGACCTTGCGCCAACGCGACAGGTTGACCAGCACAAAGAACAGGTCGCCCAATTCAGAGGCAACTTCTTCGAGGCTTTGGGCGTTCTTCACCTCCTCGATCTCCTCGCGAATTTTATCCAGCACGCCATCCACTTCGGGCCAGTCGAAGCCGACACGGGCGGCGCGGTCCTGGTATTCCTGTGCCTGGGTCAGGGCGGGCAGGGCAGAGGGGACGCCGTCGAGCAAGCCTTTTTCCTGTTCGTCTTTGCCGTTTTCCTTGCGTTCCTTTTCCTTCAACTTCTCCCAATTTTGCAAAACGCCGTCCACCGAATCCACTTCCACGCTGCCAAAAACATGCGGGTGGCGGCGGACGATTTTGTCGTAAATCCCTTTGACCACCTGCGCCATCGTAAACTCATCGGTCTCGGTGGCGATCTGGGCGTTCAACATGATTTGTAAAAGCAGGTCGCCGAACTCCTCGCGCATCCCTTCGGAGTCGTTCTCGTCCATCGCGGTCAGGGTCTCATAGGATTCTTCGAGCAGGTGAGTCCGCAGGGTTTGGTGGGTCTGCTTTTTATCCCAGGGACAGCCATCCGGGGCGCGCAGGTGAGCCACAATTTCGCCAAACGCTTCGAAGGATGTCCCCTCGCCGAGCGCAGGCAGGTAGAGACACGTCGAAGGTTGAAAGTTAAACGTTGCGGGTTGAAAGTCGTTCAAACGTTCAACTTTCAACGCGGAACCATCAACCAAAGTTAACTCGTGCCCTTTTGGGTAAATCACTCGCAAGATATCTCTCACCCGCAAAGCCAGTTCGGGGGAATCGAGTCCCGTCAACAGGGCTGGGGCATCGGGCGCAAAGGGAGGATAATGTGCCGAAGCCAGAGTCCGCGCGTCGAGCAGGGTCAGCCTCGGGGGCGGGGTCAGGTGGAGCGTCTCGAAGACCGATGGGAGCAGGGTCAAGTCCATAAAAATCTCCAAAGTTAAACGCGTAATCCGTAATTCGTAACTCGTAAAATTAATTACGGATTACGCATTACGGATTACCCAAAAAGGGGACTGTAAAATTATCCTGTAAAAGGAATTAACGCTTGGTGTAGGTGGGAGCCTTGCGGGCTTTCTTGAGGCCGGGCTTCTTGCGTTCCTTGATGCGTGCATCGCGGGTGAGCAAGCCCTTCTTGCGCAGGGCGGCAGTCCAGGCCGCATCCATCAGTTGCAGGGCGCGGGCAATGCCCAGGCGGACAGATTCAACCTGACCGCTGACGCCGCCACCGTTTACCAAAACGCTGACGTCGTACTTGCCTGCTTCCTGACCCACCGCGCCGAACGGGCGGAGGATGTCTTCGACATCACCGAGACGGGTGAAGAAGGCGGGGCCTTCCTTTTCGTTGACGGTGAACTTGCCGGAGCCGGTTGCAACACGCACGCGGGCGATGCTTTCCTTGCGGCGACCAATGCCTTCAAAATATTGAGCCATATTCACTTACCTCTTATTCCATAACTTTCGGGTTCTGGACCTGATGCGGGTGGTTCGGTCCGGCATAGATCTTCAAGCGCTTGAGCGTGGCGCGTCCCATGCGATTGTGCGGCAACATACCCCAGACGGCATCGCGCAGGGCGCGGTCGGGATGTTGCTGCAACTGGTCACGCAGCGAAATGCTCTTCAAGCCGCCGGGATATCCCGAATGGCTGTAGTAGATTTTGCTCGTCAGTTTGCTCTCGGTCTTGGTGCCGGTCACAGTGACGCGCTCGGTGTTTACCACCACGACAAAGTCGCCCATTTCCACGCCGGGCGTGAAGGTGGGCTTGTGTTTGCCGAGCAAAACGTGGGCGATGCGCGCGGCAAGGCGCCCCAGGGTTTGCCCATTGGCATCGAATAAAACCCAGTCGCGCTGAATTTCAGCTGCTTTCGGATAGTACGTTTTCTGTTGCACTTTCGTCACTCCGTTTTTATAATCTTTTCATGTGATCCATACGTTACTTCGACCAGCGTCAGCCCGCGTGCGGGAGCCAGCCCGGCGGGGAGGCTCTCCTGCCTTTCGAGGGCAGTTAGAACCCTCTCCAGCGGAACCTTGCCCTGCGCGAGCGAAACCTGCACAAAGACCAGTCTTCTTGCCATGCGATATAAAAACGCATCCGCGCGAACCTCGAACTGCCACTCACCATCGGGCATTCTCTTCCATTCGGCTTCTGTCACCGTGCGGGTCGTCGTGCCTCGCGGCGTTGTCGGCGAACCGAAGGCGGCAAAATCATGTGTGCCGCAGAAGATGCCCGCATGATGGATGAGAGTGTCTCCATCCACAGGGGGAAAGACACGCCACAGGAATTTTTCCCGCAGCGGGTCGCGGGTCGGGTCACAAAACAGACGGTAGCGATATTGACGCGAGGTTGCGTCAAAACGCGGGTGGAAGTCCGCCGTCGCCGGGCTCAGGCTTCGGACGGCAAGGTCAGGCGGAAGGTTGGCGTCCAGCGCTTTGAACAGTTTTTCGAGCGGGTGCGTCCAATCCAAATCGAACGCCGCCACCTGTCCAGTTGCGTGGACTCCCGTGTCCGTCCTGCCAGCCATGATAACCGATCTGCCGTTCCAGCCGATTTTTCGCAGGGCTTTTTCGAACTCACCCTGCACGGTGCGGGGTTTCGCCTGTGTCTGGCTTCCAAAAAACCCGGAGCCATCGTAGGCAAGGATCACTTTGTAACGTGCCATGATAAGAGATTAGAGATTAGTAATTGGAGACTAGTCTCTATTCTCCAATCTCTATTCCTCTACCAGTTCCAAGATGACCATCTCAGCCGCGTCGCCGTGGCGGGGTCCGAGTTTCATCACGCGGGTGTAGCCGCCGGGGCGGTTGGCAAAGCGCGGGGCAATCTCGTCGAACAGGCGCTTGATGAGCTGGTTGTCGCCCAGTTTCGAGGCGGCGAGGCGGCGGGCGTTCATTTTCTGAGCGTCGGTGCCGTTGGCGCTGTTGCGGGCGAGGGTAATCAGGCGTTCGGCGTCGCCACGAATGGCGGCAGCCTTTGCCTGGGTGGTCGTAATTCGTTCGTGTGTAAAAAATTGTTTGATCAGGTTGCGCCTCAGGGCAATACGCGCGCCTGAAGTGCGTCCCAATGTGTAACCTGCTACTGAATGTCGCATCTCTAACTCTCCGAGGATGTATCGTCTTTCAAAAAGCCCTTCTCACGCATCTTGTCGCGAAGTTCGTCGAGACTCTTTTCGCCAAAGTTGCGGATGGACATGACCGCGGTCTCGCCTTTTTCGAGCAGGTCGAGCACATCGCCAACATTGGTGATGCCCGTGCGCTTCAATGAATTGAAGACGCGCACCGAGAGGTCGAGGGCTTCCACGGGGGTTTCAGCCAGTTCGCTGCTCAGGCGGCTGCCCGAGGTTTCGCGATCCACAGCTACTGCCAGCATTTCCTCGTTGATGCCTGCCACGTAGCGCAGGTGGTCGATCAGGATGCGGGCGGAGGAGCTGAGGGCGCGTTCGGGCGAGATGGTGCCGTCGGTCCAAATTTCCATAATTAATTTGTCGTAATTGGTGCTTTGCCCCACGCGGGCAGAAGCCACTTCCCAATTGACGCGTTTCACCGGGCTGTAGATGGCATCCACCGGGAGTTCACCGATGGGCATGTGCCCGGAACGTTCGTTGGCGGGCGAATAGCCGCGCCCGCGTTCCACCATAAATTCGATGTCGAGTTTTGTCTTTGCTCCGTCCACGGTGAAGAGATAAGTGTCGGGGTTGACAATCTCGATTTCGGGCGGAGTGATAATGTCAGCCGCAGTGACGGTCCCCTCGCCGCGCACTTCCAATTGCATCCGGGCGCTGTCCACGCCATCCATTTTGATGCGGACCTGCTTGACTTGCAACATGACCTGGATGACGTCCTCGCGCACGCCGGGGATGTCGCTGAATTCATGCAGCACATCGGCGACGCGAATCGAGGTGATTGCGGTGCCCTCCAGGGAGGAAAGCAGGACCCGGCGCAGGGCATTGCCCAACGTCACGCCGTAGCCGCCCTCGAGCGGGCTGATCGTGAATTTGCCGTAATTTCGAGCCTCTGCTTCGCGCTCGATTTTTGGCATAACCATGTTCGTGATGATACCGGTCACGGTTCACCTGTCCCTTTTGATAATTCGCGCCGCCGGGCGTTTTGCCCGGCAAAGCGCGGCTGGAGGATTAGCGTCTGGAGTAGTATTCGACGATCAACTGCTCGTCGAGACTTCCGTCAATTTCAGCCCGTTCCGGCATCCGCGCTACGGAGCCAGACATGGACTTGATGTCGCGGTTAAGCCAGCCCGGGAAGGTGCGTTTTTCGGTGTAGGCGCCCAATTCCTTGAAATAAGAAAGTTTGCTGGAGCCTTCGCGCACGGTGATGGTGTCGCCTTCGCCCAGGAGCATGGAGGGCACGTCGGTACGGCGTCCGTTAACTGTGAAGTGACCGTGGGTCACGAGCAGGCGAGCCTGCGCGCGGCTGGAGGCAAAGCCAAGCCGGAACACCACGTTATCGAGGCGCGATTCGAGGATTTGAAGCAGGTTCAAACCGGTCAGACCGCGGCGGGTGATGGCTGTGTCATAATAGCGGCGGAACTGGCGTTCCAACACGCCATAGATGCGGCGGGCTTTCTGCTTGGCGCGCAACTGGCGGGCAAAGTCGGACGCGCGTCCGGTGCCCATGCCCTTGCCACCGCCCCGTCCGGCAGTACGTCCATGCTGACCAGGGGCAAAATCGCGTTTTTCATAGGAGCACTTGGGCGTAAAGCAACGCTCGCCCTTGAGGTACAACTTCTCGCCTTCGCGGCGGCATAATTTACAAACTGAACTGATTAACTTAGTCATAAGAAAACACCTGACCTTTTATACGCGTCGCTTCTTCGGAGGGCGGCAACCGTTGTGCGGCACGGGGGTGATATCCGCAATCGAGCGGACTTTCAGTCCCATTGCCTGCACGGCACGGATGGCGTTCTCACGACCAGGACCAGGACCCTTCACAAAAAGATCCACTTCCTGCAAGCCCAACTGCTGGGCCGCTTTCAAAGCCTGCTCGGCAGCAAGGCGCGCGGCAAACGGCGTGCTCTTGCGGGAGCCTTTGAACCCGGCGGAGCCGGCGGAACCCCAGGCAACGGTATTGCCTTCGGTGTCTGTAACGGTCACAATCGTATTGTTGAAGGAAGCAAAGATATGCACCTGCCCGGAGGACAGGGTGCGCTTCCCTTTTTTGGCGCCCGAGGCGCGGCGGGTGGAACGAACACTCTGAGCCATTTTTATCTATACCTTTCGGACAGGACTACTTCTTGGCGCCCTTGCGACGACCACGACCGGCAACCGTCTTCTTGATGCCCTTGCGAACGCGGGCATTGGTGCGGGAGCGCTGTCCGCGCACGGGCAGGTTGCGGCGGTGGCGCAGACCACGGTATGAACCGATTTCGATCAAACGCTTGATGCTCATCTGCACTTCGCGGCGCAGGTCGCCTTCAACCTTGAAGTTTTTGGAAATATATTCGCGAATCGCGGCAACATCCGCTTCGCTCAAATCTTTGATGCGCGTATCAGGATTGACCTTGGTTTGAGCCAAGATCTTCTGTGCGCGGGTCGGACCGATGCCATAGAGGTAGGTCAGCCCGACTTCAACCCGCTTGTTGCGGGGGAGATCAACGCCTTCAATTCTCGCCATGGTTCACCACACTAACCCTGTCTCTGTTTATGTTTTGGATTTTCGCAAATGATATACACGATGCCTTTGCGCCGCACGATGCGGCACTTGGAGCAGCGCTTGCGAATGGAGGGCGAAACTTTCATGATTCAACTCCTTGCTTGCGGCTGTTTTATGACAGCCAAAGTTCTGATTATACTTGCCATTCTTGCATTCGTCTACATTTTTACGGTTGCTTTTTCCTGCTTCCGATCCTCACAAGACAGTCAGGATGAGGGGTTCACCTTCGGTGACGGCAATTGTATGTTCGAAATGCGCCGTCAGAGAACCATCAGCAGAGACAACCGTCCATTTATCCGGCAGGACGCGGGTTTCGTGCGTCCCAATCAAGACCATCGGTTCGAGGGCTATGGTCATGCCCGGGCGAAGCAGGGCGCCGGTTCCGGCCATGCCCGCGTTGGGCACCTGGGGACCTTCATGCATCTGTTGCCCGACGCCGTGGCCCGTATATTCACGGGTTACGTGAAAGCCACGACTCTCGACAAATTGCTGTATCGCCGCCGAAACGTCGCCTGTGCGTTTGCCTTTTCGCATGTTTGCGATGCCGGCATACAACGCGCCTTCGGTGACTTCGAGCAGTTTCGCCGCCTCGGGGGAAATCTCCCCCACCCCAGCCGTAAAGGCTGAGTCGCCGACAAAACCTTCGTGAACTGTGCCGCAATCGATCGAAACGATATCCCCTTCCTTGAGCTTGCGCTTGGGGTGGGGGATGCCATGCACCATCTCGTCGTTGATGCAGACGGTGATGGATGCGGGAAACGGCGGGCGGCCATATCCTTTGAAGGGCGAAAAACATCCATGTGACTTCAATACTTCCTCAGCAGCCGCGTTGAGGTCGCTCGTCGTCACACCGGGTTGTAAACGTTCCTTGACTGCCGCCAGCACAGCCGCGTTGATGCGCCCTGCCTCGCGCATGGTCTTGATCTGGGCAGGTGTCTTGATGTTAATCTGGCGTTCCCAACTCATTAATAAAAGCCTGTTTGCAAATCACAATAATTACTTTTTCAACGCGGCAAGCAGGTCACTCGTCACCTGTTCCATGGACTTCGCGCCGTCGATCTCGATAAGTTTACCCGCTTTGTGGTAATAATCCACGAGCGGCATGGTCTGTTCGAAGTAGACATGAATGCGGTTGGCGACGGTTTCCTTTTTGTCGTCATCGCGCTGGTACAGTACTGATCCGTCCACATCGCAGACTCCAGCCTCTTTGGGCGGGTTGAACTTTTCATGATAGACGTGCCCCTGCGCCCGGCACGACCAGCGTCCGCCGGTGCGCTCGATGAGGACTTGCTCGTCAGCGGTGATATACGGGACCACATCCACATGCCCGCCAAGCTCGCCGAGCATCTTTTCGAGCGCCTGCGCCTGTTTAGGGGTGCGGGGGAACCCATCGAAGATCACCCCAGCTTTGCAGTCGGGCTGCGAAATACGGTCACGGATCATGGCGATGGTTACATCGTCTGGAACCAGTTCACCTTTGTCCATGTAGGATTTGGCGAGCTTTCCAAGTTCGGTCTGGTTCTTGATGTTCACGCGAAACAGGTCGCCAGAGGAAATGTGAACAAGACTGGTTGCTTGAGCGAGTACCACAGCCTGCGTGCCTTTGCCAACTCCGGGAGGTCCTAACAGGACAATGTAAGTCGCCATGAAATTCTCCTCAACAGTCTAGCGGACGAGAAGCGAATCCTGGTAGCCGTGCAATTTAAGTTCGGCGTCGATGTTCATGAAGGTATCGCGCACCACGCCGACCACAATCAGCAAGCCCGAGGATGAGACAAGGAAAATGCCCGTTTGCGAACTGGCGGCGCCCATGTTGAACGCGCCCAGGAGCAGCCCGAGCAGGAAGGGCATGATTGCCACAATGCCGAGGAACAGCGCGCCCGGCAGGGTAATGCGCCGTTGGACCGTGCTGAGGTATTTCTGTGTGGCGGCGCCGGTATGAACGCCGGGGACGGTGGCGCCGACCTTCTTCAGGTTGTCGCCGTAATTCTGCTGGTCAAACAACACAGAGGTATAAAAGAAGGTGAAGATGACCACCATGAAGAAGTAGAGAGTCCAGTAACCCCAGTTGCTGGTTCCTGTGCCGCCGAAGAAGTTCTGCATACCAGTGAAGAAACTGGCGACGCCGGCGTTCTCGCTGTTGATAAAGTAGCTGGCGAGGATGGCAGGGAATTGCAGGATGGCGCTGGCAAAGATCAGCGGGATCATGCCGGAGAGGTTAACCATGAGCGGCAGGGTGCCCTTCACCGGCATGGACATGCGGTTGCCCATGCGCCGCCCGGGGTACATCACCGGCACATTGCGGCGTCCCTGTTGAACAAAGACGATGGCAAAGACCGTTAAGATAATAACGACAAGCGTGAAGATGAGCATGACCCAGCGGGTTTGTTCGTCCTGCATCAGACGGGCGAGGTTGACCGGCATTTGCGCAACGATACCCGAGAAGATGACGAGGGAAAGTCCCTGCCCGCGGATGCCGTATTCCGAGATCAACTCTCCCAGCCAGATGGCAAACATCGTGCCAGCCGTCATGGAAAGCAAAACCGTCAGCGATTGAAGCCAGGTATCCGCGCTGAAACCAAAGGGGAGGATAAACTCACCCAGCGCTTGCATGGAAAGCGAATTGAAGATGTTAATTTGACCGATTGCGGAGAGGGCAGCCATCGGCACGGCGAGGTAATACGTCCACTTTTCCTGCCAGCGGCGTCCCTCACGCGGGTCTTCCTGCATTTTGCGTTGCAAAGCGGGGATGATGGGGACCAATAACTGAATGATGATCTGGGCGGTAATGTACGGGTAAACACCCATCGAGAGCAATGAGAAATTCGAGACCGTACCACCGGAGAGCAAATCCAGGAAGTCGAGGAACCCACCGCCGCTGCCCGAGGTGGACACGCGGAACGCTTCCAAAACGTCGAAGTTGACGCCCGGAGCGGGCACGTTTGCCGCAAGGCGGTAGATGGTGAGGATGATGAAGGTGATGATCAACTTGCGTCGAATATCCTCAGACTTCCAGAGGTAACGCCAGCCTGAAAAGGTGGTCTTCATTCAAGTATCCTTTGTTAGGCGATCAACTCAACCGAGCCGCCAGCCTTTTCGATCTTGGCTTTCGCGCCGGCGCTGACACGATGGGCGCGGACTTTGAGGGCGACGGTCATCTCGCCGCGTCCAAGCACCACCACAGGGTTGCGCAAATCGCGCAGCAGATGGGCTTGTTCGAGGGTTTCGGGGGTCACTTCCGCGTCGGCTTTGAAAGCCTGCGAAAGCTGGTCGAGGTTCACCTCATTGAAAGTCACCTGGTTCGGCGGGGTAAATCCTTCGCCGCGCATGAACGGCAGGCGGCGGAAGAAGGGCAGGTTGCCGCCCTGGCGATAAATGTGACCATTTTCACCGGAGCGCGCGCCCGCGCCTTTGGTACCGCGACCGGCGGTCTTGCCCTGCCCAGCCGAGATGCCGCGTCCCACGCGCTTGCGGTTCTTTTTCGAACCGACATTGGGTACGAGTTCGTGAAGTTTCATAGTTCAACCTACTCTTCGATCTTGAGCAGATGGATGACCTTGTTCAACATTCCGCGCAGGGCGGGGGTATCCTTGTGCTCGACAGTTTGATGCAAACGGCGCAAACCAAGCGCCTTGACGGTGGCTTTCTGGTCGTAGGGAAAGCCGATGTCGCTTTTGACCCAGGTAATGCGCAGGGTCTTGCCAGTGATTTCCTTCTTAGGCATGTTGTTTCCTCCGTTCCCAGAACGGCATTAACTCTTCGGCGCGTTTGCCGCGGCGGGCGGCTTCAACTGCCGGTGAGCGCAATCCGTCCAACGCGCCAAAGGTTGCCATCACCACGTTCAGCACGTTGGCGCTGCCCATGGATTTGGTGAGGATGTCGCGCACGCCAGCCACTTCCAGTACGGCGCGCACGCCGCCTGCCGCGATCACGCCGGTACCAGCGGATGCGGGCTTGAGAAATACCCTGGCGCCTGCCACCTTGCCCAGCGATTCGTGCGGGATGGTGGTGCCAAAGAGACTCACTTCGCGCAGGTCCTTGCGGGCGCGTTCAGAGGCTTTGCGCATGGCGTCGGGGACGGCGTTCGCCTTGCCTACACCCATGCCGACAGTGCCTTTTTTATCGCCAACAACAACGGTCACGCGGAACTGAAAGCGGCGCCCGCCCTTGACGACCTTTGCCACGCGGGCAATTTCGATCACGCGCTCTTCAAATGCGTCCTGCGCTTCAAATGGTTGTTGCTGTTGTTCAGTAAATTTCTTTTCTGCCATATCTTTCTCCAGTGCAACTAGAACTGCAGGCCGCCTTCGCGCGCACCGTCAGCCAGAGCCTTGACGCGCCCGGTGTAGCGGAAACCGCCGCGATCGAACACAACCGCCGTGATGCCCTTCGATTTGGCGCGTTCAGCCACAGCCTTTCCAACAGCTTTGGCTTGTTCGGTCTTCTTCATCCCCTTCACCTGTTCGCGCAGTTCACGATCAACCGTGGAAGCGGAGATGAGGGTATTGCCATCGTGATCATCGATCACCTGGGCGTAAATCCCAACGACACTCTTGAATACGCTCAAGCGCGGGCGGCTGGGAGTTCCAGACACTGTTTTGCGCACGCGCGCATGGCGGCGTTCACGAGCAATAGAACGACTCTTGTTAGCCATGGCCTATTTGGCTCCTTTTCCGGCTTTACCGGCTTTGCGACGGACACGCTCGCCGAGGTAGCGCAGGCCCTTGCCATGATATGGCTCAGGCGGACGCACCTTGCGAATATTCGCGGCGATCTGTCCAACGAGTTCTTTATCGAAACCCAACACTTTGATCAGGCGGGTTTTTGCTTCGGTTTCAAAGGACACACCAGCCGGGGGTTCCATCTTGACCGGGTGTGAGTAACCAACAAACAGGGCAAGGTTTTTTCCATCCATTTCGGCGCGGTATCCGACGCCTTCAACCTGGAGGACAACTTCAAAGCCCTTGCTGACGCCGTGAATCATGTTCGCGATCACAGCGCGGGTGGTTCCATGCAGCGCGCGCTCGGCGGGGTTTTCCGAATTACGGGCGATGGTCAGCGTGTTGTTTTCCTTCTTGATGTCGATCAATTGGGAAAACGAGCGCTTCATCTCACCCTTCGGCCCCTTGACGCGGACTTCCAAACCGTCCACATCCACCTGCACGCCGCTGGGAATTTCAATGGGTAAACGACCAATACGGGACACGATAAACCTCCTACCACACCTTGGCGATGATTTCACCGCCAACGCCCAACTGTCGGGCGCGCGCGCCAGTCATGACACCCTTGGGAGTGGAGATAATGGCAACGCCAATACCGGAAAGCACCCAGGGAATGTCCGTCTTTTTGGTGTAGATGCGGCGGCCGGGTTTGCTGACGCGTTCCAAGCCGGAAAGTACCGCGCGGCGCTGGCGGCGTTCGCCAACGTACTTGATTTTCACGCGCAAGACTTTCTGGGCTTCGGTCTCACCTTCCACCACTTCATAGCCTTCGAGAAAGCCTTCATCCTTGAGGATCTTGGCGATCTCGACTTTAATTTTCGAGTTGGGCATTGCAACCTGGGCATGGCCAGCCAGCACAGCATTGCGGATGCGGGTCAACATATCAGCGATCGGATCAGTAAATGACATGATCTTCCTCCACCTGGGGCTACCAGGACGCCTTCACGACGCCGGGGATTTTGCCCGTCAACGCCAGTTCACGGAAGCAAATGCGGCACAAACCAAAGCGGCGCATATATCCGCGTGGGCGTCCACAGCGCTGGCAGCGATTGCGCACCTGCACGGCATGACGGCGGCGCAATTCACGATATTGCATACATTTCTTTGCCATGAGTTAAGCTTCCTTCCTGCTGCTGAACGGCATTCCGAGCATCTTCAACAGCGCGCGCGCATGATCGTCGGTCTTGGCGGAGGTCACGATGGTTACCTCCATGCCGCGCAACTTGTCAATTTTGTCGTATTCGATCTCGGGGAAGACCAGCTGGTCTTTGAGTCCGAGGGTGTAATTTCCACGCCCGTCGAAGGCATTGGCAGAAACGCCGCGAAAATCGCGCACACGCGGCAGGGCAATGTTCACCAGGCGGTCATAGAAAGCCCACATGCGCGGTCCGCGCAGGGTGACCTTCGCGCCAATGATACGCCCTTCGCGCAGTTTAAAGTTCGCAATGCTCTTGCGGGCTTTCGTTTGCACAGGCTTTTGGCCGGTAATCTGGGTCAGGTCAGCTACGGCGGCGTCAAGCGCCTTGGGGTTGTCCATCGCCTCACCGAGACCAATGTTCAAAACGATCTTGTCAATGGCGGGCACCTGCATAACGTTTTTCAAGTTCAGTGACTTGAACAGGGCCGGCGCCACTTCATTCTTATAGAGTTCCTGCATTCTATTCATGGTTCATCTGCTCCACAGCCTAGTCAATCGCGGCTTCACAGTTCTTGCAGACGCGGCGGGCGCCTTCGGTGTCGCGCTGAACGCCGACACGGGTGGGCTTGCCGCATTTCGGGCAGACGAGCATCACGTTCGAGATGTCGATCGGTCCTTCGAACTGGATTCGACCTGGATTCATGTTGCGTCCTGCCTGGGTCTGCACCTGTTTCTGGTGCTTGGTACGGATGTTGACACCCGTCACCACCACACGACGGTCATCGAGAAAAACATTGATGACCTCGCCGCGCTTACCCTTGTCTTCGAGGCGGCCGCTGATTACTTCCACTGTATCGCCTTTTCGAATTTTTACTTTCATTCTTTGCTCCTACAGCACTTCCGGGGCAAGCGATACGATCTTCATGTAGCCCATGTCGCGCAGTTCGCGCGCCACAGGTCCGAAAATACGCGTGCCTTTCGGGTTTTCGCCGTCGGCATCCAGAATGACCGCGGCGTTATCATCAAAGCGGATGTATGAACCGTCTTCGCGACGCCATTCCTTGGTGCAGCGAACGATGACGGCTTTCACGATTTCACTCTTCTTCACCGAACCTTGCGGCGCGGCGGCTTTCACGGTGGCGACCACAACATCGCCGATGGAGCCGTAACGGCGGGTGGAACCACCCAGCACGTGAATGACGAGCAGTTCACGGGCGCCGGTGTTGTCGGCAACCTTCAGTCGAGATTCCTGTTGGATCATGGCTTATTCTCCCACGCCCTGATCGGCCGTGCGAACCTCGCGTTTGACAACGCTTTCCACTGCCCAGCGTTTATCGCGGGAGAGCGGACGGGTCTCGACGATCTGAACCTCGTCGCCAATCTGGCAGCCGATTTCATCATGCGCCTTGACGCGCGAGCTGGAATAGACCACCTTCTTGTACAGCGGGTGGCGATATTTGCGGGTGATCTCCACCACAACGGTCTTGGTCATTTTATTGCTGGTGACCACACCAGTCATACGACGACGATTGTTCATTTGGCACCTTCCACGGCGGCGCTCTCGGTTTGGCGCAGGATCGTTTCCATGCGGGCAATGTTGCGGCGCAGGACTCTCAGGTGGCTGGTATCGGTCAACTGGCCAGTAACCTGCTGAAAGCGCAACTTCATCAACTCTTCGCGTGAATCGTCAAGCTTGGTGCGGATTTCCGCCGCCGCCAGTTTGCGAATTTCTTCGACTTTCATGGCTTTCATCGTTTATTCTCCTCCCGCGTGGCGACCCACGACCTTGGTCTTGATGGAGAACTTATACATGGCGCTCTTCAACGCCTCCACGGCAATTTCGGCGGGCAGGCCGCCCACTTCGAACATCACACGCCCAGGTTTGACCGGCGCGACGTAGTATTCCACATTGCCTTTCCCTGAACCCATGCGGGTCTCCGGTGGTTTGTGGGTGTAGGGTTTGTATGGAAAAATGCGAATCCAAACCTTGCCGCGGCGTTTCATTCCGCGAACGATTGAGCGGCGAGCCGCTTCGATTTGACGGGCGGTAATCCAGCCCGGTTCCAGCGCTTGCAGTCCATATTCGCCGAAGGAAACTTCCGCGCCGCGGAGAGCCTTTCCTGTCATGCGACCGCGCATCTGCTTGCGCCACTTTACACGTTTAGGCATCAACATATCAAAAACCTCATCTGAAAGCGACGTCGCGATCTACTCGCTGACGTACACGCCTTCCGTTGCTTCGATCTTTTCTTCCACTTCGGGCACTGCTTCGCCTTTATAGATCCAGACCTTGATGCCCAACTGTCCATAGGTGGTGAGCGCTTCGGTGGTGGCGAAATCCAGGTTGGCGCGCAGGGTCTGCAGGGGGACGCGTCCCTCGCGCAGCCAGACATCGCGCGACATTTCAGCGCCGCCGAGGCGTCCGCCGACCATGATTTTAATGCCTTCAGCGCCCTGCTTGATGGCTTGCTGAATGGCGCGCTTCATGGCGCGGCGATATGCGATGCGGCGTTCGAGCTGATCGGCAATATTCTTCGCAACCAGCATGGCATCGGTATCAGGAGAGGAAATCTCCTTGATGTCGAGATCCACCTTTTTACCCACCAGGGCTTCAAATGCCTGACGGATCTTCTTCACGCCTTCGCCTTTACGCCCGATCAAAATGCCGGGTTTGGCGGTGTGAATGGAAATACGGATTTTCCCGGGGGTGCGCTCCACGTCGACACGGGAGATGCCCGCCTTGCCGTCTCTAACGGCGTCCGGCAAGTCACCGCGGAGTTGACGGACTTTTTCATCCGCAGCAGCGCCGCCCTTGGAAAATTTTCCAACCAGCAGACTGCGAATGGCGAAATCTTGGTGCAATTGCTGGCGGTACTGGGCGCCTTCGGCAAACCAGCGTCCGCCCCAGGGTTGATTGATTCCCAGACGAAAACCAACGGGATGTACTTTACGACCCATATCTTCTCCTTATGCTCCGCGCTCGCGCAAAATGACGGTGACGTGTGAACTGCGGCGCAATATCGGTTTGAAACGACCGCGCGCCCCAAAACGTCTCCATTTGCGGGTAGGCGCTTCGTCGGCGGTAATCTTGGCGACGAACAGGTCATCGCGGCTGACGCCGAAGTTTTCCTCGGCATTGGCAACCGCCGAGGCTACCAGTTTGCGCACAGGCAGGGCGGCACGCTTGTTGACGAAACGCAGGATTTCCAGGGCTTCGTTCGCGCTCTTGCCGCGCACCAGGTCGATGACTGAGCGGACTTTTTGCGCGGAGAGGGAGAGATTGTTGATTTTTGCTTGAATATCATGCATGGTTCACTCTCCTTAGCCGGCGGCTTCCTTGGTCTGGTGACCACGGAATGTGCGCGTCGGGGCGAATTCGCCCAAGCGGTGACCGACCATGTTTTCGGTGATGTAGATCGGCACATGGCGGCGTCCGTCGTGTACCGCAATCGTGTGCCCTACCATCTGCGGAAAGATCACAGATGCGCGACTCCACGTGCGAACGACTTTCTTTTCATTTTTTTGATTCATGGTCTCGATGCGTTTGAGGAGTTTTGCCTCAATGAACGGACCTTTTTTTAATGATCGTGACATGTATGCGTACCTCGTCTAATTTCTAGCGGCTCGTCTTGCTACGACGGCGCACGATGTACTGGTCGGACTTTTTGTTGACACGGGTCTTCTTGCCGAGGGTGGGTTTGCCCCACGGGCTCTTGGGACCTGGCAGACCAATTGGCTGGCGACCTTCGCCACCACCGTGAGGATGGTCGCGGGGGCTCATCGCAGTTCCACGGACGGTCGGGCGGATGCCCATGTGGCGTTTGCGCCCAGCTTTGCCCAGTTTGACATTGCTGTGATCAAGATTCCCAACCTGACCGATGGTCGCGTAGCAAACCTGGTGGATGAGGCGGACTTCGCCGGAAGGCATGCGAATTTGAGCAAAGTCGCCTTCCTTGGCAAGCAATTGCGCCGCGCCGCCAGCCGAACGCACCATCTGCGCTCCCTTGCCAGCCTTCATCTCAATGTTGTGAATGAGGGTACCGACGGGAATGTTGCTGATGGGCAGGGCGTTGCCAGGACGAATCTCGGCATTGGGGCCAGACATGACCGTGTCGCCGACTTTCAGGTCGAGAGGTGAAATGATGTAACGCTTTTCACCGTCGGCATAGAAAAGCAGGGCAAGGCGCGCAGTGCGATTCGGGTCATATTCAACGGCAGCCACTTTGGCGGGAATGCCGTGTTTTTCGCGTTTGAAGTCCACAAGGCGAATGAAGCGGCGTGAACCGCCGCCGCGATGTCGAACGGTGACACGTCCCTGGGCGTTGCGACCACCACGCGCCTGACGCATGACCATCAGGGAGCGTTCGGGAACGCCCTTGGTGATTTCTTCAAACGTATAGCCGGTCATGTCGCGCGTACCGGGGGTTACGGGTTTGTATTTTTTGACAGCCATTATTGCACCCCTTCAAAGATTTCGAGGGATTTGCTTCCAGCAGCGAGGGTCACAATTGCCTTCTTGAAGGAAGGTCGGCGGACCAGCACACGGCGGCTCTTGGCGCGGCGTCCACGTTTTGCGGGCGCGTTGAGAATGTTCACGCTCGCCACGGTGACGTCGAACAGGGTTTCCACCGCATCCTTCACCTGGGTGCGGGTTGCCGAGTCAGCCACCACAAAGGAATACTGACCCAGTTTGCTGGAATTTCGGTTGGATTTTTCCGTCACCAGTGGGCGGACGAGGACATCGTAAATCGTAGTCATGTCTCTCTCCTATCCAAGGTGCGCTACGAGCGCATCGATTGCTTTGAGCGGCAGGACGACTTTTTGGAAACTAAGCACGTCGCGCACGTTCAAATAGCTTGCCAGCATGACCTTGGCGCTCGCGATATTTCCTGCGGAGCGTATTACGTTGTCGTAATTCTGGTCTTTGGCGGGCATCAACAATAAAGCGGTGTCGTTCCCGACCCAGTTGGTCAGGGTTTCAGCCATGACGCGGGTCTTCAACTCTGTGACTTCGAAGTCGTCGACCACAACGATACCGGCTTCGGCGGCTTTGGCAGACAACACAGAGCGCAGGGCAGCCTGGCGCATCTTCTTGGGCATGCGCTGTTCGTAACTGCGGGGATGCGGGGTGTGGATGCGTCCACCGCCTACCCACTGGGCGGCATTGGTTGAACCCTGGCGGGCGCGACCGGTTCCCTTCTGTTTGAAGGGTTTACGACCACCGCCGGCAACCTCTCCGCGGACCTTGGTCTCGTGAGTGCCGAGGCGGGCATTTGCCATTTGGCGGGTGTAAGCCTGGTGCATCAGGTCTACGTTAATGGGGGCTTCGAAAATATTCGCGGGCAATTCCATCTCGCGAACCTTCGCGCCTTTCAAATCAAGAACATCTACTTTCATGGTATCTGGCTCCCGTTTCTGCGCGCCTATTGCTTGCGCGACTCCTTAATCATGACGAGACCACCTTTGCCACCGGGAACTGCGCCGTTGACGGCAAGCAGGTTGCGTTCGGCATCCACCATGACGACCTTGATGTTCTGCGCGGTGACGCGGTCAACGCCCATGTGTCCCGCCCCACGTGAACCCTTATAGACACGACCTGGGGTTGTGCCCGAGCCACGCGAACCAGGCGCGCGATTGCGGTCGGAGGTACCATGCGTGGCGTTCATACCGTGGAAATGGTAGCGCTTGACGCCGCCGGCAAAGCCCTTGCCCTTGCTGACGCCAATCACATCCACGCGCTCGCCAACGGAAAAAGCGTCGCCGACAGTTAATTTGTCGCCGATCTTCAATCCATGGTCTTTGGAACGAAACTCGCGCAGGAAACGCAAAGGGGAAATCTCATTGGCTTTCAGGTGACCCATTTCACCGCCTGTCAGACGTTTGGGATGCACTTCGCCAAAGCCCAGTTGCACGGCGGAATAGCCTTCCTTCTCCGGCATACGAACCTGGGTAACGTAACATGGCCCAGCTTCGATGAGCGTTACCGTATAGGCAACGCCTTGTTCATCGAAGATCTGGGTC
>CAILWD010000451.1 GCA_903837815.1 uncultured Chloroflexota bacterium
ATGAACACCCTCGGCTGTCTGGATCGACCCACTTCGGGCGAATACATGCTTGACGGGGAGGCGGTTGCCGCCATGACCGACGACCAGCTGGCAAGCGTCCGCAACCGCAAAGTGGGATTTGTCTTCCAGAGCTTCAACCTGCTCTCACGCCTGACCGCCGTCGGCAATGTGGAACTGCCCCTGCGTTATGCGGGCATCACCGAAGGACGCCGTGACCGGGCAAAAGCCGCCCTCGAAGCAGTGGGATTGGGCGACCGCATGACCCACCGCCCCTTTGAACTCTCCGGCGGACAGCAGCAGCGCGTGGCGGTTGCCCGCGCCATTGTCAACGACCCGGCCATCATCATGGCAGACGAACCGACGGGCAACCTCGATTCCAAGGTCGGCAAGGAAATCATGAGCCTGTTGCTGAATCTCAACAAGGAACGCGGAACCACCCTGGTCATCGTCACCCACGACCCGAAGATCGCCGAGCAGACCCAGCGTGTGATCCGCCTGCGCGATGGCGAACTCGACCTTTCCTACGAGGAAAACGGAGGGAGTAGATCATGAGCTTTATGCAAGCCCTTCTCGAAGCCCTCGAAAGTTTGAACGGCAATAAATTGCGCTCCGGTTTGACAGTGCTTGGCATTGTCATTGGCGTTGCCGCTGTCATCGCCATGCTCGCGGTTGGCAATGGCGCGCAGGCATCCATTACAGGCTCCATCAGCAGCATCGGCACCAACCTGCTTTTTGTTTTTCGCGGCGGACCCGAACAGGGCGGCGGCGGTCCTCCCGGACGAGGCAGAAGCGGCAACAATGATCGCCCGCTGACCGTGGGAGATGCTGAAGCCATTGCTGACCCTTTTGCCGCGCCCTCAGTGGCGGCAGTTGCTCCCGCGATTCAAGGCAACGGCGTTATCACCTACGGCGGCGAGAACACCTCCACCTCCATTTCGGGCGTTACCAACGAGTATTCATCTGTTCGCAACATGGAAATTGCCGAAGGTGAATTCATCAATGCCGAGCATATCAATGGACGCATGTCGGTGGTTGTGCTGGGGCCGGAGACTGCAGACGCCCTCTTTGGCTATCACGATGGCATTGTCGGCGAGACCGTGCGCATTGAGGGACAGCCCTTTCGCATCATCGGCGTTTTGGTCGCCAAAGGCGGTGGCGCCTTCGGCAGCGAAGATGACGCCGCCTACATCCCATTTACCACCGCCCAGGCGCGATTGATTAAACGCGGCTCGCTCGACCAGGTGGATGTGATTTTCGTCCAGGCAACCAGCGCCGAAACCGTCACCTCGGCTTCAGAGGAAATAGCCAACATCCTGCGCCAGCGCCACCGCACCCCCGTCGGCGAGGACGATTTCACAGTCTTTACCCAGCAGGACTTTTTGCAAACCTTCGAGACCATCACCGGCGTGTTGACCATCTTCCTCGGCGGCATTGCGGGCATTTCCCTGCTGGTGGGCGGCATCGGAATCATGAACATCATGCTGGTCTCGGTGACGGAACGCACGCGCGAAATCGGTTTGCGCAAGGCGCTGGGCGCGCGCAAGCGCGACATCCTGCTCCAGTTTTTGACCGAGTCCTCGCTCCTGAGTCTGGTGGGTGGCATCATCGGAATCCTGTTCGGCTGGCTGATCGCGTTCATCGTCGGCAAGGTTGCCACGGCGACGGGGAACAACTTCACCCCCATCGTCGGCACAGACGCCATCCTGCTTTCGACCAGCTTCTCGGCGGTCATCGGCCTTTTCTTCGGCATCTACCCTGCCAGCCGCGCCGCGAACCTCGAACCGGTGGAAGCCCTGCGCCACGAATAAGGCATGGATATGACCAGGCCATCACAGACAATTCGCATTGCCATTGCCCTGCTCCTTATCCTTCTGGCTCAGGCGTGCGCGCAATTCAAGGCGGAGACTCAACCTGCCGCGCCTGCCAGCGCGACTTCCGCCGCCCAGGAGGTTGCGGATCCGCTCCCCACGCCGACAGCCACCTTCGAGCTTCCGTCGCCCACCGCGGCGCCGATCCAACCTTCAGCAACTCCCGCCCCCAATGTGACGATGACCGCGCTCAAAGGGAATCTTTTCATCCGCCGTGGACCGGGTTTGGCGTTCAATCCTGTCGGCGTGCTTTACAAGGATACGACTGCAAATGTCATTGCGCGGGACGTGCTCTCGGATTGGGTGCAGGTCCAAATTCCGGGGTCAAACCAGACTGGCTGGGTATCCGTCCATACCGATTACTCGAAAGTCGAGGGCGACCTCGAAGCCCTGTCCGAATTTAAAGTAACCGATTGGCCCCAGGCCGCCTATGTTCGAAATTGTACGCATCATCGCATGTACATCCCGCAGATCGACATGGTCATCCCTTCGTCTTTCGAATATCCCGAAAACGAGGTTTGGATTTACCCCGGAACCTACACCGCCCTCGATATTGATATGAACGACTACCCGGAGGTGGAGACTTTCACCATCAAGGAAGGCTCCGAGTTCGAAATCCGCTGGGATGGGGCCGGCGAGAAGCGCAAGTGCCCGTAATCTGAAATTCAAGGCGATAGCCCATGCAAGGCTGTCGCTTTTTTTGACCCTTTTGCGATATTCGCGATAAAATCAACCTGCTGTTCTTTTCACCAGACATACATCAGGAGAAATTCCATGTCTAACAAACTCAAAAGACTCAAGACCCTGCTTGGCGAGGTTGCAGACCTGCGTCAGATTCAAAACGTGCTCGATTGGGATCAGAATGTGAACATGCCGCCCGGCGGCAGCGAGGCACGTGGACAGCAACTCGCCACCCTCGGCAGGATTGCCCACGAAAAAGCGACCTCGAAGAAGGTCGGCAAATTGCTCGACGAACTCAAATCGGAATTCCCGGACCCAAATTCAGATGAAGGCGCGCTGGTCCGGGTCACTGCCCGTGATTACGAGAAAGCCGCGCGTGTGCCTTCCAAATTCGTCGCCAAACAAGCCATGGTCACCACCAAAGCGTTCGAAGCCTGGGTTGAGGCAAAGGGTAAGTCCGATTTCTCCATCTTCCGCCCGCATTTGGAAAAAGTTGTCAAACTGGCGCAGGAATATATTTCCTTCTTCCCGCCCGCCGAGCATCCCTACGATACCCTGCTCGACGACTATGAGCCTGGCATGAAGACCGCCGACGTGCAGGCGATTTTCGATGCCCTGCGCCCGAAGCAGGTGGAATTGATCAAAGCCATCAAATCTGCCAAACAGGTGAAGGACGACTTCCTCTACAAGAAGTACAACGAACAGAAAGTGTGGGAGTTTGGTGAGACGGTTATCACCCAGTTCGGCTATGACTGGAGCCGCGGACGACAGGACAAGGCTCCGCATCCCTTCCAGACCACCTTCAGCGTGAACGACACCCGCATCACCAACCGTTTCGAGGCTGACAATCCGCTGGCAACCGTGTTTAGCGCCATGCACGAATCTGGGCACGCGATGTACGAGCAAGGCAGCAACCTCACCTATGAGCGAACCCCGCTTGCGGGCGGTACGTCGCTTGCGGTGCATGAGTCACAGTCGAGGCTGTGGGAGAATCTTATCGGGCGTTCACTTCCGTTTTGGGAGCATTTCTTCCCCAAATTGAAAAAAGCCTTCCCCTCCAAACTGGACGGTGTGAAGCTAAAGCAGTTTTATAAAGCCATCAACAAGGTCGAGCCGACTTTCATCCGCGTTAATGCAGACGAAGCCACCTACAACATGCACGTCATGCTGCGGCTTGAAATGGAAATCGGCATGGTCGAAGGAACGTTTGCGGTGAAGGACCTGCCCGAAATCTGGAATGCCAAAATGGAAGAATATCTTGGCATCGTCCCGCCGAATGACGCGAAGGGCGTCTTGCAGGATGTCCACTGGTCGAACGGTTTGATGGGTTACTTCTCCACCTATGCGCTGGGCAACTTGATCTCTGCGCAATTGTGGGAGAAGATCAACGAGGATATCACCGATCTCGATGAGCAGATTCGCAGTGGTAAATTCGACGCGCTGTTGGGTTGGCTGCGCGAAAAGATTCATATCTATGGGCGCAAGTACGACCCGCAAGACCTGGTGCAAAAGGTGACCGGCTCGAAGATTAGCTCCGAAGCCTATATCCGCTACCTGACCGGCAAATATAGCGCCATTTACGAACTATAAAAAATATCCCGCAGAAGTTGATGGAGTCTAAAGTCTCCAGACTTTGGACTCCGCTTACTTTTAGGTAATTCTGCAGGATGTTGATTCCAGCCCATGAAATATAAAACCCTGATCGTCATTTTTCTCTTCACACTGCTCTCCGCCTGTTCCCAATCGACGGTGGTGATTCCCACGCCGACATCCGCCGATGAGATTTCCACAGTCATCGCGTTGACGGCGGAGTCGGTGTATGCCACAGTTACAGCCCTCGCTCCTCGCCCCACCGAAACGCCCACGCCCAGCGCAACCCCCCTACCCGTCACTCCGCTTCCCAGTTCCACGCCGACCTTTGCGCCGGGCTTCACCGAGTTTGCCCAAATTCGGTTTATTTCACCGGGGCCCATGTCCAGCCTGGTTTCGCCGTTCAATTTGCAACTCCTGCTGGTTTCAGGTGAGAGTCAACTGGTGCGGGTCGAACTCATCGGCGAAGACGGACGCATCCTGTATCGTTCATTGGAGCGTGTGTCACGCAACCCCAGCGGCGGCGTTTATCGAAACTTCGAAATCCCCTTCGAGATTCGAGCCGTTTCGGAGCGCGGTTTTATCCGCATCAGTTCGAAGGACGATCACGGGCGTGTTCAAACGCTCAATACCATGCCGGTGCTTTTGTATTCCGTCGGCGAGAGTCAGATTACCCCGGTTGGCAACATGATGTATGAGCGCGTTGCCTACGATGGGATCGAAGATGGAGACGAAGTCCATGGGGGTATTCTCAACTTGAAGGGTCGTTTCTGGCCATTTAATGACCAGCCGGTTTTTCTGGAGTTGATCTCATCCGAACAAAAAGTCATTTCATCCCGCGTGCTTGATTTTCAGGGGATCGATACCGAACCATTCGAGACGACCCTGCCCTACAAGGTTAACGAGCCGACCTTGGCCCGCCTCTCCATTCATCAAGATAGCTTCGACCTTGTCAATGACTCAGAGTTAAAGCAGTACATCTATGTCTCCACCCTCGAGTTGATATTGTACCCATAGAAATTTCACCTTCCCTTGAATTTATAAAAAAGCCCCGGCATCAATTTGACGTCGGGGCTTTTCGATTTCCTGAAGGCTACTTCTTTTTCTCGTCCGCGCCTTCCTCTTCCTTCTTGCCGCGTTCCACGCTCAAAGAGGGAGCGGCTTCTTCGGATCCAGGAACGCCTGCGCCTTCGGCGGTGGTCTCTTCCTTGGCGAGGGTGGCGATGATCACGATTTCATCAGGGTCTTCCATTACAATCACGTTCTGCGGCAGCGCAATATCATGCACGCGGATGCTGTTGCCGATTTCCTTGATGGAGGAAATGTCAACCGAAATCCGCTCGGGCAGGTCGGTGGGCAAACACTCCACTTCGAAGGCTTCCATGCGGTGAACCAGCACGGCGCTGAACTCCTTCACGGCCGAAGCAACGCCCGTGAATACGAGCTGTACCTTGGTGCGGATTTTCTCGGTCAGGTCGAGAGCCAGCAGGTCTACATGTGTCAGGTTGCCTTTGATATAGTTGCGCTGTTTTTCGCGCACCAGGGCAACGTATTCCTTGCCTTCCACATCGATGGTTACCAGCGTGGATGAGGTCAACTTGGCAAACACCAGCCCGGCTGAGTGTGCTTCCAGTGAAACGGCAATCGGCTCGACGTGACGGCCATAGATTACCGCGGGTAATTGACCCGCGCGGCGCAAAGCCTTGACCTGTTTGCCGGTCACGTTGCGTTTTGTTGCCTTCAATACGATCTTTTCCATCTTTACTCCTCGGACGCCTCTCACCGCCAAATGCGGTTACCTTCGCCCTGTGAATGAATTTCTGAAAAGCGGCCGCGCCGCTCAACATTCGGTATTAGCCCGGTTCGGATCCGGGTCTTGGCAGAAAATTAACCTCCCTGTGGGAGGCAATTTTGAGAACGGAGCGGATTTTATACTTAGGCGGGCGTTTCGTCAAGGAATTGCGCGGTTTTAGCCTCTATTTTCGGGGCTAGTGAAAACCTGTTTCCAGAGGTTTTCCAATTTCTTCCTGATTGAAATCGAAGTTTCAAAGTTTTCCTGATGGGTTTCTGACATGCTTTGTTCGTACAGGTGACACATGGCTGTAGCAAAGTCGCTTGACAAAAAGTGAAAAATAAGATCCTTCTCGGTAAAATTGCGAGTGCGAACAAGCAAAAACCGAGGAGGATCTAAAATGGAGTATAGCACGATTAG
>CAILWD010000452.1 GCA_903837815.1 uncultured Chloroflexota bacterium
CAATGGAGCCGCGTCCGCTGATTATCGTGGTCGAGGAGGCGCACAAACTGCTCAACCGCGAAATGGCGGCGCAGACCACCTTCGCCACCATCGCCCGCGAACTCCGCAAATATTATGTGACCCTGCTCATCGTGGACCAGCGTCCGTCGCAAATTTACGACGAGGTCATGTCGCAACTCGGCACGCGCATCAGCGGCTGGCTCGGCGATGACTTCGATATTCAAGCCGCGCTTTCGGGTCTTTCGGGACGCGACGCCCTGCGCGGAATGCTGGCGCGCCTGCAACCCAAAGAGGAGGTGTTGCTCCTCTGCTGGGGAGTCCCGATGCCGCTGCCCGTGCGGTCAAGAAGGTATGATGAGGCGTTCTGGAAGGAGATGGGCGGGGGGAAGAAATCCCGCGAAGAGAGTTTGAAGGAGTTGGGGTTTGGCGGGTAAAGTGATATAATCTTACCAGTAAGAAAGGAGAGATTATGGAAGCACTAGCTACCACCCGCATGTCGTCGAAGGGACAGGTTGTCATCCCTGAAACAATTCGAAGGCAACTCAAGTTGGAGGAAGGGGTGCAGTTTATCGTTGTTGGTGACGCGGATGTCATCATCCTCAAAGCCATTGCCCTGCCAGATTTAGGTGAGTTTGACGCGCTCATCCAAAAAGCGCGCAAACAGGCAAAAGAGGCGGGGCTGAAACCGAAAGATGTTCAGGCTGCCATTGCCAAGGTGCGGGGACGGAAATGAAGATCGTTCTGGACTTGAAAGTGGTGATGGATACCAATGTGTTTATCTCTGGTATCTTCTTTAGCGGGACTCCCTATCAAGTCCTCAGGGCATGGCAGTCTGGGGAATTTGAATTGGTCGTTTCACAGGAAATTCTGGAGGAATACAAAAGGGTTGGCGAAACCCTGGGTGAAGACCGCCCTGCCATTGACTGGAAGCGGATCTATGATTTTGTAGTCCGCCATGCAAAGGTGTACAAGCCTGTGAAGTTGACGGAACCTGTTTGTGAAGACCCAGATGACGACAAGTTCTTCGCCTGCGCCCTGGCAAGCGGAAGTGAGGTCATCATCAGTGGAGACAAGCATTTGCTGAAGGTTTCAGGTTGGCAGGGCATTGACGTTTTGAAGCCGCGTGAGTTTCTGGATAGGTATTTGAAATGAACACCATATCAATTTCCAAACGGTATGACAAGGCGTTTTGGAAGGAGATGAGTGGCGGGAAGAAATCCCGCGAAGAGGGTTTGAAGGAGTTGGGGTTTGGCGGGTAGTACCATGAAATTCGAACATTCGACTTTCGATTTTCATGGTACTATGTAGGCATGATTGAAAGAAGTTCTCTACTTTCTGAAATAAACATGGCTTTAGGGCGGAGTCGGGTTGTTGCGCTGGTTGGACCACGCCAAAGCGGAAAAACCACCCTGGCGCGGCAATTCGTCCGCCCTGATTCGGTCAACTATTTTGACTTGGAAGACCCCGTCAGTCTGGCGCGGCTGGAACAGCCCATGACTGCCTTGCAGGATTTACGCGACTTGGTGGTCATTGACGAAATCCAACGCCGCACCGATTTGTTCCCCATTTTGCGCGTGCTGGCTGACCGTGAGGGTCTTCCCGCGCGTTTTTTGATTTTAGGCAGCGCTTCTCCAGAATTGCTGCGCTCATCGTCCGAATCGCTTGCGGGTCGCATGGAAACGATTTCGATCAGCGGATTTAGCCTTGCAGAAGTGGGCGTGGATGCGATGCAGGAACATTGGC
>CAILWD010000453.1 GCA_903837815.1 uncultured Chloroflexota bacterium
CCTTGCGGAGAAAATCGAATCGATCTCGCATGAAGTATCGCGTTTGAACGGCGTGCTTTCGGCGCACGATGCCGCCAGCAAGGAACGCTCGGTCGTTGGGCGCAAGCCGTAGCCATGCCATTTGTCAAGGGTCAGAGCGGCAACCCGAAGGGCAGACCCCCCAAAGGGCGGGCGCTGACCGACGCGCTGGAAGCGGCGCTGGATTCCGCGTACAACGGGGATAAGGTTGCTGTCAAACAGGCGCTTGCCGAAAAGCTGGCGCAGGCGGTGGTGACTGGCGCGCTGGAGTTCCCATCGACAAAACGCACGAGAAAAATAAAACTCAATGCGGCGGAATGGATGTCTTTCGTGCAGTTTCTTTACCGTCATGTGGATGGTCCCGCGCGGGAGGCAGAGCAAAGCGCGGAATCGGACGGCAAGCCGCTGACCCTGCCCGCTGATTTGATTTCCCCCTCGTTTCTTGAGCCGTACAGAGACATCATCAACGGCAGGCATACGGAGTATGTTTTTCTTGGCGGGCGCGGCTCGACCAAGAGTAGTTTTGTCTCTCTCGTGTTGGTTGCCCTGTTGGTGAACAACCCGACCATGCACGCGCTGGTTGTGCGTCAGGTGGCTGGCACGCTGCGCGAAAGCGTTTATAACCAGTTGGTGTGGGCGATTGGCGAATTGGGAATGACCGACCAGTTCAAGGCGATCACCAACCCGCTTGAAATCGAGTACAAGCCGACGGGTCAGAAAATCCACTTTAGGGGAGCCGATGACCCTGGCAAAATCAAATCCATCAAGCCAAAGTTTGGGTTTATGGGCTTGCTTTGGTTCGAGGAGTTGGACCAGTTCCACGGCGCGGAGGCGATCCGCAAGATCGAGCAGTCGGTCATTCGCGGCGGCGATAGCGCTTTCATCTTCAAAAGTTTCAATCCCCCGCAGACGGCGAACAACTGGGCGAATCAGTACATCCAAATTCCGAAGGATACGCGCTTCACCCACCGCAGTGATTACCGCGCCGTACCTGTTGAATGGCTGGGGCGTCCGTTTCTCGATGAAGCGCAGCATTTGCAGACGGTCAACCCGAAGGCGTATGAGCATGAATACCTGGGCGTGGCAAACGGCACAGGCGGACAGGTGTTCGGCAATGTGATCATCCGCAAGATTACGGACGAGGAGATTTTCGGGCGGGAGGAATTCGGCAGGATGGTGGGCGGCTTCGAGCGCGTCTATCACGGGCTGGACTTCGGATTTTTCCCCGATCCGTCGCATTTTGTATCGTGCCACTACGACCCTGCGCGGCTGAGGCTGTTCATCTTCCGCGAGGCGCGAAGGTGGAAGCACAGCAACCGCGCCATGTACGATGTCGTCAAGGCGGCGGGGTACAAGGACGAGGAGTTATTGATTTGCGACAGCGCGGAGCCGAAGAGCGTGGCAGATTACGCCTCTTACGGGGCGAACGCTCGCGGCGCAACGAAGCGACCCGACTCGGTGCGCTACAGCATGAAGTGGCTGCAATCGCTGGCGGAGATTGTGATTGACAATGAGCGCTGCCCCTATACCGCCGAGGAGTTTCTGAAATACGAGTTCGAGACGACCAAGAACGGCGAGGTGATTGGGGAGTATCCCGACGCGGAGAATCACGCGATAGACAGCGTGAGGTACGCGCTTTCGATGGTGTGGCTGAGGGCGGGGAAGTAGGGCGGGATTGCTTCGGGAACGAACATCCCTCGCAATGACATTATTGAGGAAAAGACCCGTCAGAACATGGCGGGTCTGTTTTTGCCTTAAACGTTTTACCAATACCGCAAAAACTTAATGCCTTGTATGATGGGGAAAACAGGACACAAGGAAAAACCATGTTTCAAAAGATATTCTCCTGGATTCGAGAGGTATTTTCAAAAATGTTGACTCAATCATCGGTCAAGAGCGCGATGCGCGTGGACGTTGCCATAACGCCGAACATGGCGGAGGCTTTGCAGAAGTGGGCGCTGATGTATGAAAATCAATCGCCGTGGCTGAATGCGGATGTGAAGTCGCTCAACCTTGCGGCGGCGATTTCGGCGGAGATTTCGCGGGCGGTGACGCTGGAAATGGAGATGCGGCTTTCGGGTTCGCCTCGCGCCGATTTTCTCGCGGAGCAGATGAAACCCGCGCTGGCGTTCATCCGCTCGGCGACTGAGTACGCGGCGGCGAAGGGCGGGCTGGTCTTCAAGCCG
>CAILWD010000454.1 GCA_903837815.1 uncultured Chloroflexota bacterium
CCTGCATAAGTGGAGATTGCTTCGCCGGGAAAGCGCCCTCCTCGCAACACTTGCACCAACACGCAAGTGCAGGTGTGACATTACTTTCTCTTGATATACCCAAACTGATTCAACATATTCTGGTTATCGCGCCAGTCTTTGGAGACCTTCACGCGGACTTCAAGAAAGACCTTGCGCCCGCCCATGTCTTCGATTTCCTTGCGCGCGGCAGAGCCGATGGATTTGAGCATTTTGCCGCCTTCGCCGATGACGATTCCCTTTTGCGATTCGCGTTCCACAAAAATGGTGGCGGCGATGTATGCCATGCCGTTCTCGCGCTCCTTGAACTCATCCACGCGGACGGCGAGGCTGTGCGGCACTTCGTCACGTAGGATTTTCAGGCACGACTCGCGGATGAGGTCTGCGGCGATGTCGCGTTCATACGAGTCGGTGATCTGTTCTTCGGGGTATTCGGCGGGACGCTCTGGCAGCAGGCTGATCAGCCGTTCGAGAAGTTGATCCACGCCGATTTTTTTTGCGGCTGAGATTTTTACGATTTCGGCGCGATTCAGCAGTCCGTCATATTCCTCGCTGCGGGCGGATTCATCTTCGGGTTTGACCAAATCCATTTTGTTCAGAACCAGCAGCCGGGTGGAGCGAAGCGCAGTTCGGTTGAGCAGGTCAGAGATGCGGGTGTCGTCTTCGGTTGGTTGAGTCGAAGCATCCACCAGCCAGAGAATTATATCCACACCATCCAGCGCTTCTTCCGCTTCAAAATTCAGGAACTCGCCAAGTTTGTGACGGGCTTGATGAATGCCGGGCGTGTCGACAAAAACGAGTTGGGCATTTTCGAGGGTGAGGATGCCGAGTTGGCGGCGGCGCGTGGTCTGCGGACGCGGCGAGACAGCGGCAACCTTCTGCCCAAGCATTGCATTGACCAGGGTGGACTTGCCCACGTTGGGGCGTCCGATGATGGCGATAAAGCCGGAACGATACGCTGCTTGAGTCATGATTTTCCTTTCCAGTTGACAACGACCAGGCTGGCGATGACCAATACACCGCCGACAAATAATTGCCACGAGAGTTGTTCACCGAGGAAGATGACGCCGAGAATCACGCCGCCGGGTGGGAAGATGTATGTGACCATTGTGCTGCGGGTGGGACCGATTTCATGCAGCAAATAATAATTCAAAACCATGGCGATGCCGGAGCCGAGGACTCCAAGCCACAACGCGGCAACCCAGGTGATGGGCAGGACGGGAATTTTGAAGTTGGGTTCGACGAGAGGCATGAGCGCCCACATGAAAATGGTGGAGGTCAGCAGGGGAGCCGCTCCGCGCACAGCGCCTTCGACATGTTGTGTAACTCTGCGCGCCCAGACAGCGCTGCCTGCATAAAAGAGCGCGGCGAGAATAACAGCCGCCTGCCCGATGACCGAGTTGTGGGCGCTGCCCGCCAGGTCTTTGCTAAGCAGGATGATGATGCCCGCAAAGCCTGTCAACAAGCCGATGACTTTTTGCGGAGACATTCTGTCATCGTGGAGATAGAAGTGGGCAATGATCAGCGTGAACAGCGGCACAGTGGCGTTGAGGATGGATGCGACGGCTGAGTCGATGGTCTGCTCGCCCCACGAGATGAGAAAGATTGGGATGGCGAGGCTGGTCGGTCCGAGGATGGCGTAGATGCCCCAGGTCTTCCAGTCACGGGGAAATTTGTCTTTTTGGTAAATGGCAATCGCGGCGGCGCTGAGGAAGCCGAACAACATGCGGAAGGCAACGAGGACGGTGGGTCCCGCTTCCTGCACGCCGATCTTGATCCACAGGAAGGACGAACTCCAGATGACGCCAAGGGCGATAAAGGCAATCCAATGTTTTGTTTTCAAGTTACTCCTTTAAAAGATTCAAACACGAAGGGCACAAAGGACACAAAGGTTTAAGGCTTTTTGTCTTTGGTTTTCCTTGGCGTCCTTCCTGTCCTTTGTGTTTAATAGTCTTATACAACCATTCTCTTGATACCGTCTTTCAGATGCGGCACGTTGAAGTTGATAAGGTATCCGAGACGAACCTTGCTCTCTTCCGACTGCCCTTAACCCAGGCTAAAATCTGATAAAGAACCCCTTTGCCGTAAGTCAACCAACCTTTGTAACCTTTGTGTCCTTCGTGTTTAAAGGTTTTTGACCAGATAATACTCGCCGCGTTCAAATCCGCGATTGAGATAATAGTGACGCGTTCCGATTGCCGAAATAACCGCCATGCGCGAGAATCCTTTTTGCCGCGCCACGTTATCGGCGGCTTCAAGCAGACGTGTGCCAAGACCCAAATGTTGGGCGGCTCCGCTTTGCTCTTCACCGAAGGAAAGTGATTGTCCATACACATGCACTTCGCGGATGAGCGCGGCGCCGTCCAGGTCAGCCATGCCAGTGGACGGGGAATCTTTTGCCGGCAGCGACAATCGGATAAAACCCGCCAACCCGTCATCGGGTGTGACAAAGGAGATGAAATGTTCCTCGGCTGTGCCAGCTTGATAGATGAGGTCGTCCATCCGCAAGGTTTCTGAATCCACAACTTTGCTGCGCACTTCACGACAGCGCACGCATTGACAGTGTGTGCCGCGCTTCTTCATTTCGCTTTGAATGTCCTGCCGCAGGCTGGTGCGTGTGTTGCCTTCGACCACGTTGTTGCCCGGAATATCGCGGATAACGC
>CAILWD010000455.1 GCA_903837815.1 uncultured Chloroflexota bacterium
ATCGTAACGAATTCCATAAAATCTTGGCAGGTGCTTATTTGCGTGGTTATAAAATTAAGCAACGAAAGAAAACTCTTTTTATGCCTGTCACTGTAATTAAGAAACCAGAGTTCTAGAAGGCACTGGCGCGAACAGGTGCAGGTCGTTGGCTTGGCCGGGGCGGATACACTCACGGGGACCGAGCTCAAGCGCGGCTGACAATCTCATCTTGATGGCATTTTGTAATGTTTAGCGGATAGAATCTGAGTATAATAACAAAGAGGAATCTTATGACCCGCCGATCTCTTGCTGTTTTAATTACACTCTGCCTGTTAGGCATCAGCTGGGCGCCTGCGCGCGCGCAAGCCCAGGATTCCAGGTATTTTAAAGAGACTGGGCATAATGTAAAGGGAGATTTCCTGGCGTATTATGATAGTAACCCCAACGCCATGTTTTTATATGGGTACCCAATCACGGAGGAATTTATTAGCAAGGACGGCAAAATGGCGCAATATTTTCAGCGTGCCCGCTTTGAATACCGTGCCGACTTGCCGGCAGGTCAACGCGTGCAGGTGACGCAATTGGGGCGCGCGACCTACACCTCGACCGGGGCATTGAGTGTATCGAATGCCTTTGCCTGTCGAACCTATTCTGAAACCGGTTATCCTGTTTGTTTTGCTTTTCTCGAATTCTTTGATCAGTATGGCGGGCCGGCGCAGTTTGGATACCCCATTTCGGGATTTGAGTATCATGAAAACAAGATCGTCCAATATTTCGAAAATGCCCGCATGGAGTGGCAGCCGTGGAGGCTGGAAGGCCAGAGGGTTGTGCTTTCGGACCTCGGCCGCATGTATTTCGATAACCTGGGCGAAGACCCCGCCCTGCTTTCGCCGGTCAACCCCGCAGGTGATAATACCACCGACGGCGCCAATGTCGTCAATTTACAGGTGCGCGCCTTTGCCTGGAAAGCGGTGACCCTGGCCTCCGATTCACAGTTGATCTTCGTTATTGTGCAGGATCAGAATCTGCAACCGGTTTCGAATGCCAGTTGCTCGACATTAACGTATTGGCCGGATGGCCACTCCAACACCTCCATGCTGACCACAAATACCAACGGCGTGGGAATGCTTCCGCTTTCCTTCACCAACCAGCCTTACAGCGGATTGATCTATGTCGACGTCGCCTGTGTGTTCGAAAATTTGAGCGCAACCACCACCACGTCATTCAGGATTTGGTATTAACAGCCTTAGCCTAAAACCGAAAAGAAGGCGTTCATTGCGAACGCCTTCTTTTTTTTACCTTTTTAGCGCGTGATTTCCACCGATGATTCTCCGCCGCGCATCAAAATTATAGACATGATAATCACCAAATCCTGTGCGAAGTGGATTGCCCAGGCGATGAATGGTCTCTGTGTTTCAACGAGGCGATGCGGGCTTGTCATCATGACAGCCGTAATGGAGGGAGATTGATTACGTGGAAGTTGCGGGATTTACCATCTTCCAGCGCCGCCTTGCAAGGCTTGAAAACTTTGGAAGGCGAGCAGCCCGAACAAAACTGCCATATAGGTACTTTGCAGGAGGAGCAAACCTGCGATTGCCATCGCCACGCCTGAGATGACCGAGACCCAAAGCGACGTGCGCAACCCATTCAGCGGGTCGGTTTGGATCAGAATCTGTCTCGTGACCGTACCGCCATCCAATGGGTGAACAGGAATCAGGTTGAGAACTCCCCAAAAGATATTTACCCAAAGCAGGCTCATGAAGAAGGAGGTTAAAATTTCCCAGCCTGACGGGAAGAGGACGATGGGAAAGGGAATGAACCCGAACACAAAATTGGGGATGATCACGCCGCCCAACGGAATTGAAGCAATCAGGAGAATGCCGGCAAACAGGAAACCGGAAAAGGGACCTGCAAGAGAAATGAGAATTTGCTGGTTCGGCGAAATCGCCACACTTGCATACCTTCCGCCCCACGAGATGGACTCCGGCACGGTCAAACCGCCAGTCGCATGGAGGATGATCTCGGATTCCTGTCCGTACCGCCGCAAAGCCAGCGCATGTCCCAATTCATGGATGGTGATGGAGACAAAAGCGGCAATCACCCAGCCCAGTATTTTGGCGGGGCTGCCGGCGGAGGAGCCGAAGAGGATGATAATCAGCCAGAATAGCGGATGAACCCGCACGCGGAATCCAGCCACGGAAAAACGCAGGTCAAAGCGGGTGGGAGGCGGGGCTTGTAATAGAAACATGAAGTTTTATTTTCCTTGTACTGTAATTTTGGCTTGCGCAAAACGATGGCGCTGCGGGCAGTATACTCTGATATTGGCTTTCACAGTTTACTTTTGAAATTCAACCGAAGTCCGACCAGCCGTCGCCGCCGAATCCGCATTCCCAAACTTTGCTGCGGGCTGGGACTTTCAACAACATACCACAGCAAGCCGCCAGTTGTCGGGTGGTAAAATTTACGCAGAATTTCACACCTGGAGAATCAAAATGAAAAATCCTGTCATTGTTGACGCAATTCGCATGCCCGTTGGCGCGTTGGGCGGTTCGCTGGCTTCTGTCCGCCCCGACGACATGGCGGCGCATGTCATCAAGTCTATTCTCGAACGCAACCCGATTGCCCCCGCGCTTGTTGAAGAAGTTTTCATGGGATGCGCGAATCAGGCGGGGGAGGATAACCGCAACGTGGCGCGCATGGCGGCGCTGCTGGCGGGACTTCCGCTGGAAGTGGGCGGCGTGACCGTGAACCGACTCTGCGCCTCAGGCTTGAACGCGATCAACATGGCGGCGCGAGCCATCAAAGCAGGCGAAGGGGATGTGTACATCGCGGGCGGAGTCGAGTCGATGAGCCGCGCTCCGTACTCGCTGCCGAAGGCTGAATCAGGCTTCCCGTTTGGAAATCTCACCGCGTACGACACGGCTCTTGGCTGGCGTTATCCAAACCCCAAAATGAAAGAAATGTACGGCACCGATGCAATGGGCGAGACCGCCGAAAACATCGCTCGCGAACGTCCTCATATCACCCGCGAAAAGCAGGACGCGTTTGCCGCGCGTTCGCATCAACTGGCTGTCGCCGCAATTGACTCAGGCAGATTCAAGCAGGAGATCGTCCCCGTCTCCATTCCCCAGAAAAAAGGCGACCCGAAAATTGTGGACACGGACGAACGTCCGCGCCGCGACACGACGCTGGAATCGCTTGCCAAACTCAAGCCTGCCTTTGCCAAAGAGGGCGGAACTGTCACCGCTGGCAATTCATCTGGATTAAATGACGGCGCCGCCGCGCTCTTGGTGATGAGCGAAGAAACCGCCCAACGCCTCAGCCTGAAACCGATTGCTCGAATCGTCACCTCCGCCTCGGCTGGGGTCGCTCCGCGTGTGATGGGCTACGGTCCTATTCCCGCGACGAAGAAGGCTCTCGAACGGGCTGGCTTGAAAATCAACGACATCGGCTTGATGGAATTGAACGAAGCCTTTGCCATTCAGTCGCTTGCGGTGATCGAAGGCTTGGAGATCGACCCCGAACTGGTCAACGTCAACGGCGGCGCAATCGCCATCGGACATCCGCTCGGCTGTTCGGGCGCGCGCCTGATGACCACGCTGGTTCACGAGATGCGCCTGCGCGGAAACGTCAAATACGGCGTGGCAACCCTGTGCGTGGGCGTTGGTCAAGGCGAAGCGACGGTGGTGGAATATCTTGGTTAGAAGGTTTGAATGTTGTCACCTAATTTTTTTGCAAAATACCCTACACGTCATTGACGATTGACTGGCTGAAAACCCTTTTAGCCACAGATTTCACGGATGAGCATGGATTTTTTTAATTCAATCGGTGAAAATCCGTGTAATCTGTGGCAAGGTTTTGGGTAAACGCCAGTCACAAGCAATGAGTTGTAGCCCAATCTTGGATTGAGCCCGTCGAAATCCTGGGCAAAATGTAGGTGTCAGGTCTGATTTATTTCCCCCTGCTTCGTAGTTTGAATACGAAGGCTCGTGGTTTTGTCCCCCCGCTTCGTAGTTTGAATACGAAGGTTCGTAGTTTTGTCCCCCTGCTTCGTAGTTTGAATACGAAGGTTCGTAGTTTTATCCCCCCGCTTCGTAGTTTGAATACGAAGGTTCGTGGTTTTGTCCCCCCGCTTCGTAGTTTGAATACGAAGGCTCGTAGTTTTGCGGATCTCCCGAAGGTTTCTAAAAAATTAGGGCGCCTTTCTGCAAAGCCTTTGGAACGGCGCGCAATGGGCATGGTTCTTTGGTCACAAATTCGGTGTCTTCTTAAGGGATGCGCCGTACGTCAGCGGGGAGAAAAAACTGGTCGGGCGGATCAAACCTTCGGGATGTTTCTCCTCTTTCTCTCAAAATGCTTGTTTAACTTGACATTTCGCTTATTTTTCCGCATACTATGCATAACACAAATCTTGGGGGTGTGCCCCAGGAGTGGAAAGTGAAAAATGGAGGATTATTCACATGCCCAAGAAACTGTATCCAACCGATGTGCTCGAACAAGCCCAAAGCGTCCTTGCCGCCTGGAATCAGATCGACGATGATCTGACCTATGGCACAGTCACCAACGCCACGCTATCGGCTGTCATCACCCGATCGAGCGGACTCCTGTCTCAAATGGACATGCTCGAAGCGCAGCTCACCGATCTGCGTAATCAGCGCGACGCTGTTTATCAGGAACTTTGGGACAAGGTCAAGCGGGTGCGGAACGGTGTCAAAGCCAACTACGGCGACGACTCGTCGCAATATGAGATGGTTGGCGGCACGCGCCTCAGCGAACGCAAGTCTCCTACGCGGAAAGCCAAAGCGTAGTATGTCAACCCGCCGCCTGATTCCTGTTGCGAGATAGGGGTCGGGCAGCGCGGGCGTTATAGGGGTTTGTACGGGATGCTGGATAAACGGTGGTTGGGTGCTGTCCTATAAAACATAAAAGAGTAAATAATGCCTACATACTTATTGACATGGAATCCTGAAAAATGGCAATGGAATCACGTACAAAAAAGTATTGCCCAAGTAGAAACAGAAGGCTTTTGTTTTGAACCCTGGAGTGTTGGCGTTACAAAGAAAATCTGCACAGGTGACCGTGTTTTCTTGATGAAATTAGGGGAAAAGCCTCGTGGAATTTCGGCATCTGGTTGGGTAACAAGCGACACCTATGAAGATAAACATTGGGGCGATAAATCAAAAACCGCTTTATATGTTGACGTTCACTTTGACAAAATTATTGACCCACGCCAAGAGTCAATATTTTCAATTGAGTTACTTCAAGACAAAGTTTATTCAGGCGTAAATTGGACGCCCCAAGCATCGGGAATGATTATTCCTGATGACATTGCTGAAAATCTCGAAAAGGATTGGGCAAAATTTATAAATCATCCTGTGCCAGTCCGACAAAACGATTATGCAGATGAAGTTAATGAAACAAAAACTTTTAATACAGATGAATTGGAAGAATTATTAGACGAATTTCTTAATCGCTGGCAAATTGAAGATGTTGAAAAGATGACACTTCAAGAATATGTAAGCGTGAAAAACAAAGATACTTTTTGCCAATGGATAGAGACAAAAACCAGAGTTCTTGGCAGCATAAAAGGAATGACATCTATAAAATTTGGGATTTACGAAAGAAAAGACCCAAACGAGAAGCCGAAGAATTACGTTAATGACAATAAATATTCTTGGTTGCGCGCATACGGGAGCAACAGAAATGAAGTTTTTGAAAAAGTAAAAAAAGATGTTCTTGAAGTAATAAGGCTTTCGGTAAATGGACAGTTCGAAAAAATTGACGACATTATTCTTCCTGACCTTTTCAAATGGAAGATTGCGTTTTTGTACTCAAACGAGCGATTAATACCGATTTACAAACGAGACGCCCTTTTTGCAATCGCTAGACATTATGGATTAAAGACAAATAGCGGAACAAAAATTTCTGAAATTCAGGAAGTAATGATTGCCAATAAACCTTCTGATAAAAATATTTACGATTACATGATTGAATTATCCAATAGGTTTATAAAAGGTGACGACAAAGGTTTAGAAGAAAGAAAATCAGGAAACGAAAAGCGGAATACAAAAGTAACAAGGCAAGCATCAACAACAAGAAACACTCAGTCACATAAAAGAACGATAAATCGCTCATATATCGTTGAACAAAAACACAATAAAATTCAAGAAGCG
>CAILWD010000456.1 GCA_903837815.1 uncultured Chloroflexota bacterium
GCCCGCTGTATTCAAGGTAAAAATGTGACCGCGCCCGGTATCGAACGCGCCGCTGGACATATTCTGCCATTCGGAAGTGTAGGTGGACGAGCCGTCGCTCTTGCGGATGGAAATGGCATTCCCATCGGCGTCTACCAATCTGAACTGGCGCACGTTGTTGCTGTCGCGCACCTGCACGGTGTAATCTCCCGTCCCCAGTTCGCGCTGACCGCTGGCGGCGGATGAAGTCACCGCGCCCGTAACCGAGGTGGTGGCGACAAACTCACCGTACACCCCGGGCGAGGTTTCCGTTTGCAAGGCGGCGACTCCTGTGCCTCCCAACCAAAATGTGCCGCTCTTGCCGAGGGCAATATCGGGGCTGGCGACGGCGGCGCTGGCGCGGCTGTGCGCCTTTGCCAGTTTTGTCACGGCAATATCGTAATCTGAAACGGGGGCAGAATCGCTGGTGGCGCTGACAGTGATGACGCTTGCACCGGCAGTTGCAGGGATGACCGCCGATTTGGAGGTCAACTTTAACCCGTACGAAGCCTGGTTGCTGATTAACGCCTGCAACGCGCTTTGCAGCGCGTCGAGATTGGTCTTGACATCGGTATAAACGCCGCGCCGTACCTGAATGCTATCTTTCAACGACTGAACGCGTTTAAGCGAAGCGCTTTGCGATTCGATGCTTGCCTTGATGGCGGTCTGAAATTGGGTTGCCAGGTTCTTGCTGATGGAAGAGTCAATCGAAGAAATGGTAGTCGCCATAATTCACCTTCGCTTCAAAAGCGTATTGGGGAGACGCTTGCGGCGTCTCCCCATTTAGTTCGTGCCGTTACGGGTAAAGGGTCACGTCAATTCTAGCGGAAGAGGCTCAGCAGGTTCTGCGGCGCCTGGTTCGCTTGCGCGAGCATGGCGATTGCCGTCTGTTGCAGGATGGTGTACTTCGAGGCGTTCATTTGCTCTTCAGCCATGTTGGCGTTCATGATGCGGTTGTAGGAGGCTTCCACGTTGACCTGAGCGGTGGAGATGGACTCTTCTTTGAAGGTCAAGCGAGCCATCAAGGAGCCGAGGGATGACATGCTGTTGTTGACGGTGTCCATGGCATTGTTGACGGTCTGCATGTAGCCGGCTGCCAAATTCGCTGTGGAAACATCCACTGAGTAGGCATTCTTCGCCTTGTAGTTGAAGGAAGACTTGGTTCCAGCATTGAAGTCTGTCGTCATGTTCGCAAGGGTATCGCTGGTGACCGACAGGGCGCGTCCGGTGTCTGTAGCAACGCCGCCCGCAGTGCCATCGAGGTAGAAGTAGGAACTTGCTCCGCTGTTGTTGACGGTGATCGCAGCGCCTTCGGCGGTCTGCAATTGAGCCTTTGCGTAGCCCATCTTGATGTAATCAACCGCTGACGATTGCAGCCCCGCGATGTCGGTGCGCGTGTCGGCATTACTGGTGATGGTCAGGGTCAAGCCAGAGTTGCCGCCGCCCTTCTGGAGCAGGAGCGTGCCGTTGGCTGTCGAAAGGTCGCCGGTGATCGTAGCATTGTCAACCCAGGTGGTTCCGCCATCCACAGAGTAATCAATCGTGGAATTGCCAGCGCCACTGGTGTAGTTGTAATCCTTGATCTGGATGTTGGTCGTGCCATTGGCGATTTCATTGGCTGCCGCGGCAGGATCGGAAGCGGAAAGAACGAAGTTGGCATTCGAGAAGACTGAGCCAGACGTAATGGCGCCGCGAGTCGTGGAGGCGGCAACGCCTTTGACTTCGATCTGATAGTTGCCGGTTTGCAAAGCAGAGAAGTTGGCTGCCGCTGTGGCGGAGGCAGTGATTGCGGTTGCAGCCCCAAGGGTGGAGACTGTCGCCAGGTTATTGTCCACGCTGGTCGAGATACCGAGACCAGTGCTGCCAGCGCCGTGGTTTTGAGTCAAAGACCAGGTGGTATTTTCGCCAGCATCAACGCCGGTCTGGAATTGCTTGCTGACCGTACCGTCCAGCAGTTGAACGCTGTTCCACTTGGTTTCGGCAACGATGTTGTCGATCTGCTCGGCATACGCGGAAAGCTGCGTCTGGATTGCCTGGCGTTCCGTGGTTCCGAGGGTATCGGAAGCAGCCTGCTCAGCCTTGTTGCGCATCTGAATCAGGATGTCATTCATCTTGCTCAAGCCGCCTTCGGCGACGGAGAGCATGTTCTTGGCATCGCCGATGTTGTCGAGCGTGACCTTCAAACCTTCGGAGCGGGCAAGCATTTTGGTGGCGATGGTCAAGCCGGCGGGATCGTCGGCGGCGCTGTTGATGCGCTTGCCAGTGGAAAGACGGGTCTGATGAGTCGCCAGTTTGGCGTTGATGTTCATCAGGGAATTGAGGGAATTGAGAGCGCCGATGTTCGATGCAATGCGGGTGATATCTACAGTAGCCATTTCAAACCTCCATGTTTGAATTTGTTGGGCAGGGGATCCTTCCCCTGCAAGAATTTTGGATTGGACGACAATTGACTTGCAAAATACAAAGGACAGTAAAGTTGGGGTGGGTTAGCCGATACGCGCCTCCGTGAAAGTGGATTTGGATATTCAGTTTTTGTTCATGCAGATAGTTTCGGCAGGAGGGCGCGGCGCTTGACGGCTTGGGCGTAAAGATTGTATTAATTTCCCCCCCACACGGCGGCCACACTTTATCTTTTCCCCGTCAAGTCGAAAATGTAAACAAACGGATATAATGAATCCAATCGGTGTAATTGCAGAAAGGAGACAGCCATGTTCGAGAACCTGAGTGACCGCACAAAGATGACGCTTCAAATTGTTCTGGCGTTGGTGATTGTGGGCGCGGCAACGGTCATCCTGCTTTCTGCGGGGATTATGGAAACGCGCTCGGAGAGCCACCTGCTGACCTTTGAAGCAAATGCCTCAGGCGGTTTTGCCGTCATTACCCTGGAAGCCGGCGGCGAATCTGTCACCGAACCCAGGACAGTCTCAGTTCCCTGGTCGAAGACGTTACGGGTCAAAAGCGGGACGGAGGTATACCTGACCGCATCGAACCCCAGCGCCACTGGCGAAATCCGCTGCTCCATCCTGCTCGATAAAAATGTCTGGAAGAGCGCCGAAAACAGCTCGCCCAAGAATGGCGTGGCGTGCGCCGGCATCGTGCCGTAAATCAGACCTCGAAGTTTTTCGGAGTTGTTATTTGCGGGGTCTTAAGGATGGTATGCGGGTTTTCTTTGAGCGACAGGTGAATGGTCAGCACGCCGATGGATGTGGACAACGGCACAACCAGGCGCGGAAATTCCAGGGTGGAAATCATCGCGCCCCTGCCGAGGATCAGCGAAGGGGTGGAGATGTTCGATTCGTAGCCCGCATCTGAGAGCCTCATGCTTGCCTGCCCGGTGATAACATTCCCCAGTTCGGCTATTCCACTTTGCGCCAGTTCATCGAAAGCGTCCAGCCGCTCGCGCATCAGCGCCGAGGCAAAACGGATGGCGGTTTCGTTCGACATGCTGTAAAACACCGCCCCATCCACCGCGCCGATCAGTGAAATGATGACCGTGACATCGTCGGTGCGATAAGCGCCGGTTTCGAGATGTAGTTCGCCGCGTTCCGCGGTTTCGCGCATTTCCAGGCGCAAAGTTTCATGAGCCGAAAGCACAAATGGGTTGAGGAATTTTACGTTCATAAGTCACTCCACTTCACGCGAAGGCGCCGGGGCGGGGGGAATGAGCGAGTCGGCAAAACGTTCCGCCTGGCGCGGGTCGCCCGCCTTCTTCTCGCGCAGGGCAAGATGAGCCGTCAGCGTTCCAAACTGGGTCGAGAGCGGGACCACGATGCGGGGAAAGTCGAGGGTCGAAATCTGCACGCCGCTGCCGTTCAAGATGGTGGGCGTCGAAATGCTCGAAACGTAGCCCGCTTCGGAAAATCGCACGGCGGCTTTTCCGCTGATGACGTTGCCCAATTCTGCCACCCCGCTTTGGGCGAGGGCGTCCAGTTCGGCAAATTCCTGCCCCATGATTTTGGAAACAAATTTCAGCCCGGTTTCGATGGACATGCCATACAGCGCCATGCCGTACACATCGCCGACCAGATTGATCATCACGGTCAATTCATCGGAGGTCAGCGACGATTTTTGCAGCGATAATTCGCCGCGCGAAACGTCCGCGCCTACTTCCGCCTTCAACACCTCCACGGCGGCTTGCACAAAGGGATTGAGTAATTTCACATCCATCCTGTCACCTCTCAGACCTTTTTGTAGAACGAGATCCCAAAACTTTGAAGCCCAAACCGGGCGGGGGTTGAAATGATCTCGGTGCCGCCCACAAACAATACTCCGCCCGGGCGCAAGGCGTTGCTAAACTTCTGGTAGAGTACATCCTTCGAAGCCGCTGTAAAGTAAATGACCACATTGCGGCAGACGATCAGGTCGAAACCTTCATTGAAGGGGTCTTTCAATAAATCGTGTTCTTTAAATTGGATGCGTTTTTGCAGGGACTCGGCTGCAAAATATGGCGCCGAGGATGTAACGTATTGCTGACGCTGGGCCTGAGACAGGTTGCGGATATCGTCCCCGGAGTAGGGTCCACGCGAACGGGCTTTGTGTAACGCCCCGCGGTCGAGGTCGGTGGCGAGGATGGAATAGCGGCGCAACGCGGCGGTTTCCTCCATCAAGATTGCCAGGGTGTAGGCTTCGACGCCGGTGGAACAGCCAGCGCTCCAGATTTTCAGCGCGCCCGCCGAGGTTTTCCACAGGGCAGGCAAAACTTCGGCGCGTACCTGCTCCCAGCGATTGGGGTCGCGGAAGAATTCAGTCACGTTGATGGTCAGGTAGTTGCGAAAACGCGCCCGTTCATCAGCGTCGGCGTCGATCCGTGCAAAGTATTCCTTCCAGGTAGGCAGGCGCGAACGTACCAGCCACGAATCAAGGCGACGCTTCATCTGCTCTTCCTTGTAGTTTTCAAGGTCTATGTTGAGCGCGCGCCTGATGGAGGTTTTGACCTGCGAATAAACTTCAGCATCCATAATTTCACTTCGTCATTTCGCGCACAGAGCGCACTGCAGTTTGAATGGCTTTGGCGATCTGTGGGCGCGGCAGCACAACCGTCGCCGCTCCGGCTTCGACCACCGAGCGCGGCATTCCCCAGACCACACAGGTGCTTTCATGCTCGGCAATCACCTGTCCGCCTGCGCTGTGTAAAATGGAAGCGCCCAGCGCGCCGTCACTGCCCATGCCGGTCAGGATGACTCCAATCACGCGCCCGCCCAACTGACGGGTGAGCGAATTCAGGGTCACATCCACCGCCGGGCGTACGCCGTGAACCGTCGGGTTTTGATTCAAGACAACCCTTTCCTCTTCATCCAGAACCAGGTGAAAGCCACCGGGAGCAACCAAAGCCTGCCCCACCATTAGTCTGTCGCCAGGTTCGGCTTCCTTCACACTGAGTTCCGACAGACTGTTAAGCCGCTCTGAAAGCGAGCGGGTAAACCCTGCGGGCATGTGCTGGACGATGACCAGCGGGGCGGGCAGGTCTGCCGGCAGGGCGGGAATGATCTCACTCAACGCGCCCGGTCCGCCGGTGGATGCGCCGATCATCACCACCGGAACGCCTTTACGATGGGGGCGGGTCTTTTTCTCTGGCTGTGACGGAGGCGGCTTAAACAACGCCGCTGCCATCGGGTTGACTCTTGCCCTTGCCGCCATTTTGACTTTGGCAATCACCTCGCCCATCACACTGCGCGTGTCGAGGCGGTTGGCGGGCTTGGGGATAAAATCCACCGCGCCCAACATCAGCGCCTGAATCGTTTCCGCGGCGCCTTCATGCGTCAGGCTGCTGAACATGACCACCGGGCGCGGAAAGTCGCGCATGATCTCGCGCAGGGTCGATAGCCCGTCGAGGTGGGGCATTTCCACGTCAAGGGTGATGACAGTCGGCTGTAACTGCGGAATCAACCGCAGCGCCTCTTTGCCGTTACTGGCAGAGCCGACCACCTGAATCTCGGGGTCTTCGCCCAAAGCCTGGATGATGGAAAACCGCATGAAAGCGGAATCATCCACCACCAACGCCCGAATGGGTTTGCGGACTTCGAAGGTCATCGGCGGCTAGGAAAGAAGTTTGGTGATGGCGTTCATCACGCGTTCTTGCTCGAAGGGTTTGACCACAAAATCCTTCGCGCCAGATTTAACCGCCTCCAGCACCACCGATTCCTGACCAAGCGCGGTCAGCATGACCACCTTCGCCTTCGGGTCAAGACGGATAATCTCTTTGAGCGCGGTCAAGCCGTCCATCTCCGGCATGGTCACGTCCATCAGCACCACCTCAGGGTGGAATTCCTGATAAGCCGCCACCGCCTTTACGCCATTCTCCGCCTGAAAGACTTCGTAGCCTTCAGCGCTGAGAATCTTGGTCAGGCGCACACGCAGGAATTCAGCGTCATCTACAATCAATACTTTTGCCATACCTTGTCTCCTCTTGATTTTCTACAGGTCGTGTTCCTTTTCGCCGACCAGTTTGACAGTGACGCGGTTGTCGGCGACGTACATCCGCACCGTGCGTCCCTTGTGGCCGCCAACTTCCTCGGCGGTGATTTTCATGCCCAGCCGCTTGAGGGTCTCGCGGGCTTTTTCGATGTTGCGCGTGCCGATATCGAAGGCGCTGATCATGGCGGGCGATATGAGCATGTTTGCGCCGCCCGCCATGCGGACGATGATTCTGCTTTTAAGCGCGCCTTCCTTCAACATCTCTGCCAGCAGGCTTTCGATGCCGCAATCGACATACTTGGCAGGATGGGCGGCTGGGTTGGTTTCGAGGGCGGCGGTGCGTTCCGGCAAGACTGCATGGAGCAGGCCCGCCACCCGCGCCTGTGGATCGATCATGCATACGCCCAAACAGGAGCCAAGCCCGTAAGCCACCAGCACATCCTGCGAATTGCGGCTGACTGCCTGTTCACCCAAACCCAAACTAATGAGATTGGTCATCGGCGCGCTTCTTCTGTGCCAGGTTGTGCAGGGATCTCATATCGGGGATGACCCAAAAGTCGGTTTCGACAGAGCGAGTCCCTTCGTGAAAATTGGCATGGACCAACAGCACATGTTCGCTGACGCCTCCCACGGTTGCCACCACCACATCGAGAATGGCTCCCACCATATCCACCATTACCGCCGGCGGACTGGGACGGAAACTGGCTCCCGCCGTTTTGGCGATGGAGTTCAAAAAAAAGGAGCCGCACAGGTTGCCCAACTCGCCGAGGGCAGACCGTTCCAACGAACCCAAACTTTGGGTTGCGCCGCCGGGCTGTCCCATCAACAGGTCGGAGAGTTCCAGCGCCTTTTGATAGGGAATGACCATCATGATTTGGCCAGGCATATCGCCCTCGAAGCGCAGGTACACGCCGACGGCGTCATCTTCGGCACCGCCCACCATGCGCGGAATCGTCAGCAGGGGAACCAACTCGAGGGTTGGGCTGCCCACTTCGATTTTGCGCCCCACCATGCCAGAGAATCCATCTGCCGCGTTACGAAATCCCTCATTCGTAATCGTTTTGAGCATGTCCAACAGGTTCTCGTCAAATGTTGCCGTGTTTTGCATTACCTCACCGCCTTTATATTCCTGCCAGTTTGAACAAACCAAAGACATCCACAATCAGCGCCACCTGACCTTCGCCGAGAATCGCCGCGCTGGAGATGCCGGGCAGGTCGCCAACCAAGCCGCCCAACGGCTTGACCACCACATCCTCCTCGCCCACCAGCGAATCGACAATCAAGCCAATGCGTTGCCTGCCCGATTGCACCACCACCACATAAGCATACGTTCCAACCGGAAGCCCGCCCATCCCGTTCGACTGAGACAGGTTGAAAATTTCCGTCAGGCTGACCAGTGAAAGCACGCTTTCCCTCAGCATGGTGACGGGCTTTTGATAAACATGCTGAATGGCTTGCGGGTCGAGGCGGAAGGTTTCGGTAATCATCACCAACGGCACAGCGAAAATAGTGTCGCAGACTTTGACCAGCAGGGCGGGAACAATGGCAAGCGTGAGCGGCAGGGTGATTTGAAAGCGAGTACCCACCCCGCGCCGACTCTCGATTTGGATGGAGCCGTTGATGCGCTGGATGTTGTTGTGGACGATATCGAGTCCAACGCCGCGCCCGGAGAGATCGGTTATTTTTCTCGCGGTGGAAATCCCGGAGAGGAACATCAGGTCGAAGGTTTTTTCCTCGCTCAAACTGGCGGCTTCCTCGGTGGTGATTAACCCCTTTTGCACGGCGTTCTCGCGCAGGCGTTCCGCGTCGATCCCGCCGCCGTCGTCTTCCACCGTCAGGATGATGCGTCCCTGTTCGTGGCGGGCGGCAAGCGTGATTTGCCCACGCGGCGGTTTGCCCGCTGCCAAACGCCCCTCTGCCGATTCGATGCCATGATCCACCGCGTTGCGCAGGAGATGAATCAAAGGGTCGTTGATTTCCTCCAACATCGAACGGTCCATCTCGGTTTTTTCGCCGTGAATTTGCAAATCAATCTGCTTGCCGACTTTCTGCGCCATGTCATGCGCCATGCGCGGAAACTTGCCAAAAACGCTGGAGATGGGCAGCATCCGAATCCGCATGACCTCTGCCTGAAGTTCATCGGTGATGCGCCCCAGGTGGGTCAGCGTTTCGAGGATTCTGTCGTAGTTGCTATTGATGCGAGACAACCTGCTGTGAATGCGTTTCAACTGGTTGCGGTCGGTGATGAGTTCTCCCACCAGGTTGACGAGATTATCCAGGCGCTGCACGTTCATGCGAATGGTCATATCGGAACTGCGCCTGCCGAATGGGCTGTGGCTGCGCCGTTCGACAAACGCCGCATCTTCAGGCGCGGGCGGCTGCGGTTTGGCTACTGCAACGCCTGCCGACAACACAGGGATCCCATTGAGAAGGACTTCATCCACGCTGGAGATTTTGCATAACGCGGCGCCAATTTCCGCATCGGTCTGGCCGGTGGTGACCACAGCCGAAAACTCCCCGACAATTTTTGCGGCTTCGATTTGCTCCTGGGTCGGTTGCATGGTGATGATTTGACCCATATCCTGCAATGCCATCATCAATTGAAAAGCGCGCGCGGCGGAAGCCATGCTTTTTGTGTCGATCTTTGCCTGGACGTGAACGGGTCGCATCGCAGGCTGAATCGCGGCTGGGCTTGCGACAAGGCTGGAAGCTGATTCATCCGCCCTGGGCGCGGTCAACATGTTGAGCGAATCCACAGCCGCTGCGATGTCGATATTACTGGTTCGCGATTCTTTGACTTCATCCCGCAGGACGCGAAGCGAATCCACCGCGGTCAGGCAAGCCTTTGTCAATTGCGGCGAGGGGCGAATCTCGCTTTTGCGCACGCCATCCAGCGCGGTTTCAAGGGCATGAGTCAGGTTTGTCATTCGCTGGTGGCCAATCATCCCCGCCATGCCTTTGATGGTGTGCGCCGAACGGAACAAGGACTGCACCAACTCGTCGTCGGCTTCCTGTTCGAGGTGGATCAAGCCGTTGTCGAGGTTTTGCAAATGCTCGTCCACCTCCGCCAGAAAAATCGGCAGTTCCTCTTGGCTGATTTCAAAAAAGATTTCCATATGTCGCGGTTCTCCAATGAGTCGCCATAAAGTTAACACAACCCGCCTGCTTTGAGAGTAAAACGGGCGTAAAGAGAAACGAAAAATTGGGTAAATATTGAAAAGGCTCAACCACAAAGGCAACGAAGGGGCACAAAGGAAAATCCAAAAACTTCCTTCGTGAACCTTCGTGACCCTTTGTGGTGAAATAAAACGCCCCTCCCCAAAAAGCGGAAAGAGGCGTTTGGGTTTTCCATTTTGAA
>CAILWD010000457.1 GCA_903837815.1 uncultured Chloroflexota bacterium
CGACCCGCGCTTCATCAAACTGGATCGGGACCCCACTTACCGCTCATTGATGGTTGCCCCGGTTCACAGCGGCGAGCGAAAACTTGGCACCATCAGTGTATCCAGCAACCTGCCGTTTGCCTTCAACGCCAATGACATAAAATTGCTAAGCCAGTTGGGAACACAAGCCGCCATCGCCATCGATAACACTCACTTGTTGGAAAGCACGCAACAGGCGCTCAAGGAAGCCAATGCCCTGTACCGCATCAACCTGGGATTGGTCGCCTCGTTCGACCCGCAGGAGTTGATGAAGGAGGCGGTGGAACTTCTACAAAAAAGCTTCGGCTACTATCACGTTCAAATCTATGTGCGCGAACCCGAAAGCGGCGACTTCATCATGCAGGAAGGCAGCGGAGAAATCGGCCGGAGATTGAAAGAAAAGGGTTACCACCTGCGAGCCGGAGAGGGGATCATCGGTTATGCCGCTGAAACCCGCCAAGCCTTCTTCACCAATGATGTGGATAGGGTCTTTTTCTTTACGCGAAATCCGTTGTTGCCGGATACAAAATCAGAACTGGCCGTACCCGTCGTCATCGAGAATCAAATCATGGGCGTGTTGGATGTCCAACAGGCTCCGCCCGCCAGTCTTTCCAAACGAGATCAGCAGTTGGTGGAAGCCGTGGCAGGTCAACTCGCTGTGGCGCTGCAAAAAGCAAACTTATACGCCAGCCTGCAAGCCGCCCTGGAAGTTGAAAAGGCAATCCGCAACAAAATGGTGCAGAGCGAAAGGCTTGCCACCATGGGGCGTCTGCTCGCGTCTGTTTCGCATGAGTTGAACAACCCCCTGCAAGCCATCCAAAACGCCCTCTTTCTGTTGCGCGAGGAAAAAGGCATCTCGATGCAGGGCAGGCTCGACCTCGATATTGTGCTGTCTGAAACCGAGCGCATGTCCGCCTTGATCGAGCGCCTGCGGACAACTTATCGTCCGATCCAGGTGGAAGATTTTGCCCCCACACAGATCAACGACATCATAGAAGATGTTTACGCCCTGATCTCCACCCACCTGCGGCACAACGAAATCGCTTTTGAATTCCTGCCCGACCCGCTTCTGCCGCAAATTCCAACGCTCACGAATCAGATTCGCCAGGTGGCGCTCAACCTGTTTATGAATGCGGTGGAAGCCATGGCCAACGGAGGAAGATTAACAGTCATAACCGAAAGGCTGTGGGAAGGCAATGAAATCCAGATCACCATCACAGACACCGGCACAGGAATCCCGCCGGAGTTGCTGCCAAATATTTTCGAGGCTTTTGTCACCAACAAACAAAGGGGCACAGGACTTGGACTGACCATTTCCTACGATATTGTCATCAAACATCGCGGGCGGATTACCGCCGAAAATAACCCAGATCAAGGATCGACCTTCAAGATATGGCTTCCAATCAACAACGGCGAGGATAAATGAACAACAACGGACACATCCTGATTATCGACGATGAAGCCGCGCTTCGACATACCCTGGCGCGTATCCTGCAAAATGCAGGCTTCGAGGTCACCACAGCGGAAAACGGAGAGCAGGGTCTTACTTTCACCCAGAGCGCCAATTTCGACATGGTATTCATGGATTTGCGCATGCC
>CAILWD010000458.1 GCA_903837815.1 uncultured Chloroflexota bacterium
ATATTCGTCCACCAGGGCGGCGGATGGGTTGAGCCGGTCTTTGTTCTTTGTGTCTTTGGAGAGCGGCACCATTTGCCCGCCGCGGGTCTTGTGGCTGATCTCGTAGTCGCGGATGCGCAGGCGGTCTTTGATGGCGCTTGATTTTTGCGCCATTGCTTTTGCCGCCTTGTACATGAGGCGGGCTTGGTTGCGGTCGACTGCGGCGGTGTAGACGGCGGGGCTTTCCTCTTTGTCTGCCACCATGAAGTAGTTTGCCAGCCCTGCCATGCTGGTGGTCTTGCCGTTCTTGCGTCCCTCTTGGATGTAGGCTTTTTCGAAGCGGCGCAGTCCGGTTTCTTTGTGGAGCCAGCCGAACATGATGCCGAAGTCGAATTGTTGGAAGGGGGCGAGTTCGACGGGTTTGCCTGCGAGGATGCCTTCAACGTGGTGACAGTGGGTGAACCATCTGTAGATGCGATTTGCTGACTCTTCGCTGAAGGTGAATTGGAAGTCCGGGTCGGGCTTGGGCAGGCTTGCCCCGGTTGCCTTGGCAGTTGCCTCGGCTGTGGCTTTGTCTAACTGTCCGGCGCGTGCCAGGTCGCGCAGATGCCTGATCGCCGCCATGCGTTCGGGGATGCCAACGGTTCGGGTGAGGGTGACACATTCGAGGGCGTATTGGGTGACGGGGTGCATGGGGTTGGGTTGAAGGTTGAAGGTTGAATGTCTGGCGCACGGCGGCGAAGGTTCGGGGAAACGACCGGCTCGTGAGACTTTCCCTAGCACTCTGTCATGTTTTGCAATGACACGCCAGTTTTTTATTTGTGCAGTTCTGGGTGGTGGCAGCTTGTTGCCTCAACGCCAAAAGTGACGATTTTATTTTTGTATAAAACTGTTATCAGTAAAAATATTTTTTTGCGCATTTTTCTCTCAATCTTATCTGTGCAGTTCGGGGTGGGCGTTCCAGAGGCGGGTGAGTTTTTCGGAGTCGGTGATTTCGCCCCTCCCCTGCCCCTCCCCATTTTCTGCGAAAATAGGGAGGGGGGCTTGGTTGGCTGTGTTGGTTGGGGCGGTGTGGTGGATGGTTGCGCCGGTGTAGTTGAGGAATTTTTCGCTGACCCATTCGGGGCGCAGGGAGTGGATGCGCACCCAGCCGTTGCTGTATTCGACGATGGGCAGGATCTGGCGGCGTTTGGCGGTGGTGAGTTGTTTGGCGGCGACGTGCGGTTCGGCTCGCACGTTGAGCCCGAGGGCGGCGGTCACTTCGGCGTAGCGGATGACGGCGGGCAGGTATTGCAGGCAGTAGTCCATCGGGTCCACGGCGGTCTGGTCGGTGCTGTGCATGTTCGGCGGGCGAATCTCCCAGTGCAGGTGTGGACCCGTGGAGAGACCGTCACCGTCCACTTTGTCATTGGGGTCGCCGCCGCTTTTGCCGATCAGTTCGCCTGCGGTGACGCGGTCACCGACTTGGACGAGCAGGGCGTTGAGGTGTCCGTAAATGCTGAGTGAGCCGTCATCGTGCAGGATGCGGATGTGGCGTCCGTAGCCGGTTTGTTTGGTTTCGGCGGTGGTGACGCGTCCGCTCATGCAGGCGTAGATGGGCGTGTCCGCGACGATGCCATAGTCAATGCCTTTGTGGCGTTGGTCACCGGCGTAGAGCGCGGGGTTGTAGTTGCCGAAGACCTGCGTCACTGGCGCGGTGGCGATGGTTGGGAAGGAGACAATGGTCATTATTCAAATTCCTTTAGCGGGTCGTCTGGTTTTTCGTCCTTGCGTTTCGGCTCGACGCCTGCGCGTGAGCGGGGTGTCAGGTAGAGGCTCATTTGCAAGGAGAGCAGGTGCTTGCGTTTGCCATCAAGGCGGGCATCCAGTCCCTGATAGCGGGCGAGCAAGGCATTGCGCTGGTCAAGCAGGGCGAGGTGTTCTTTTATCTCTTCGGCGCGCGGCTTTTTCTTGATCTGCTTTTTGAGGTCGGTGTATTCTTCAAAAACGGCGGCGCGCAGAGCGGCAATGTCCAGGCACTCTTCGTCCAGCAGGCAGTATTGGATGAGCACGTCCTCGTCGAAGGCGGTGGCGATGGTCCCGTCCACTTGCTCGTATAGCTTGATGAGACGCATCCACGTGCGGGCGGCGTGCTTGTGTCCGCTTAAGGCGGCGGGTGGTTTGAGCGCCAGCTCGGTCCGCGGCGTGAAGGCAGACTCGGACTCTGTCCGCGCTGAGATTTCCGCTTTGGTGGAGTGTCTGCTTGAGAGGGCTTGAGGTTTACGGGCTGGCATAGGTCAACACAGGAAAAGTCAACGGGAATTTCTCACATTGGGAATTTCAAAAATGCACGAG
>CAILWD010000459.1 GCA_903837815.1 uncultured Chloroflexota bacterium
AGAATCCCTCGCTCAACCGCACGGGTGGCGCGGCGGTGGCAGTCTTCGTTGTCAGCGGGCTGGCGCTCGATGGTTGGGTATCCAGTCTGGGCGGAGCAAGTCGGCGGCGGCAATTCATCGCCTACGGGGTGACGGGTCTGCTGCTCGCCGCTTCCGCCTGGCAAAATTACAATCTCGTCTTCCGCGACTTCGACAAGAGTTTCAAACTAGGCGCGTGGAACACATCCGAAATGGGCGCATTGATTGGCGACTTCCGCGATAAATACGGCACGACGGATTCGATTTGGATCGTGCCTTTCCCGCATTGGGTGGACACGCGATTGCCCGGCGTGTGGGCGGGAATCCCGAACCGCGATTTTGCGCTCTGGCAGGAGGATTTCACCAAGACCCTGCTCGTGCCCGCCCCCAAGATGATCATGTACCGCCCCGATGATTTGGCGACCGAGAACGCGCTCAAACAACTGTATCCAAACGGCACATTCACCCGCTTTGCCTCGTCGTACCCCGGCAAGGATTTTATGATTTTGATGATCGAGAAATAATCGTCATTGCGAGGAGGGCGATAGCCCGACGAAGCAATCTTTGTTTTAGCGGAGGATTGCTTCGGGCTGACGCCCTCGCAATGACGTGAGGCGATATGACAGAAAAGCATTCCTGGCTTTATGATTTACTTTTTATTTTCGTCCTGCTTCTGGCGGGCGTGTTGCGATTCTCAGGTTCGGATTGGGGCGAAGGCTACCACCAGCACCCCGACGAGTTGTTCCTGAGCGGTGTGCTGGGCAGTTTGAACGCGCATACCTGTGACCTCGAAAGTGTCCCCATTGCTATTTGCCCCGAAGACCAACAGCGCTGGCTGACTCCGCTCGAATATTTCGACACGGCGAAGTCGCCGCTCAACCCCTACAATCGCGGATACGCGTTCTTCGTCTATGGCAATCTCCCGATGACCCTGCTCCGCGTGACTTCGGAAGCCTTCGGGATGGATGACCTGGGGACGCAGAAACTCTTTGCGCGGCAGATGTCGGCGCTGGTGGATTTGCTGACCATCTTCCTGCTCTACTTGATTGTCTCCAACCTCTACGGGCGACGGGTGGCGCTCTTCGCATCGGCATTTTCCGCGCTGACGGTGATGCAGATTCAGCAGTCGCATTTCTTCACAACCGACCTGTACGCCAACCTCTTCATGTTTTTGGCGATTTACTTCGCGGTGGAAATTGTGAATGCAGAGAAGGGAGAAGAGAGAAGAGAGAAGAGAGAAGAGAATGGAGAGAAGGGAGAAGAGAATGGTAAAGATTCCCATTCACTACTCGCTACTCGCTACTCATCTACTCATCTACTCTCTATTCATCTATTCTCTAATCGCCTATTGTGGCTCTCCATCGCCTTTGGCTTTGCGCTCGGCATGGCGATGGCGTCCAAAATCAACGCGGCGGCGCTGGCGCTGATGTTGCCTGCCGCCTTCGTTCTGCGCTACTTCATCCACGACCGCCCGCGCCACTCATCACTTTCCACTTCCCCCGATTACTGGTCACTGATTACTGTATTTCTGATTGCCGGCGGACTTGCCACCCTGCTTTCCTTCCGCATTTTTCAACCCTACGCCTTCGACGGGCTGGGAGTCAACTCACAGTGGATTTCCAACATCCTCGAACAACGCGCCCAAGCCGCAGGCTCTGACCTGCCCTGGAATTTGCAATGGGCGCGGCGATCGCATTTGTATTCATTTGAAAACCTGACCATCTGGGGGCTGGGACTTCCGCTTGGGATTCTCGCCTGGGCGGGATTTTTGCTGATGGGCTGGCGCATTGTCAAAGGCGAGTGGCGTCATCTTCTGTTGTGGGGCTGGACGGCGTTCTACTTCCTCTGGCAGTCTTTCCAGTTCAACCCGACCATGCGCTACCAACTCCCCGTCTATCCGCTTCTGGCGATGATGGCGGCGTGGTTCATCTTTGAAATGCAGAATTCAGAATTCAGAATTCAGAATTTCAAAGCCCGCAATGTTTTACGCTTCCTATTTTATGCGTTTGTGGCTTTGGTCAGTTCCGCTGTCCTCATCTCCACCGCCATTTGGGCGTTTGCCTTTCAAAGCATTTACCTGCGCGATGAGCCGCGCATTGCCGCCTCACGCTGGATTTTCCAAAACGTGCCGGGACCCGTCAACGTGCAATTCGAAACTGCCGATGGCGAACTCTACAACCAACCTCTGCCCATCGCCGCCGGCACGTTGATTCCGCCGCGTTCCCCTTATTCCTTGACCTTCATCCCCCGTTCCAGTGGGACGCTCTCGCAGGTGGTTTTGGGACATGCCAGAGACGCAACCTCGCCCGCCACGATTGTCGTCAGTTTGTATTCGTCGCTTGCGCCCGATGTCGCGCTGGCGCATTCCACCGCCGTCGTGGATTTTAAATCTGCCGACGACCCGCGCGGTCCTTCGGTGACGTTTTTATTCGACGAGCCGATTCAAATCTTCGAGAACCAACTTTACTATCTGCGAATCGAAACTCTCGGCAGCGGGCTGGCTCTTTCGGGCGCGTCCATCGCCAACGAGTCGAACTACGATTGGGGCTTGCCCTTCCGCATCGACGGCTACGACGCCTACGGCGGAATCTACCCCGGCGACCTGACCTTGCAGGTTTACTGGGACGACAACCCAGACAAACTCAACCGCTTCGTGCAAATCCTCAGTCAGTCCGATACCATCGTCATCCCGACCAATCACCAGTACGCGCAGATTACCCGCATTCCCGAACGCTATCCGCTGACGACCTATTACTACCGCGAACTGCTGGGCTGTCCCATCGGCGCGGATATCATCGAATGCTACGAGACGGCGGAGCCTGGCGATTACGAAGGCAGGCTGGGATTTGAACTGGCGCAGGTCTTCACGTCCTACCCGACGTTTGGGAATCTGGTCATCAACGACCAGGCGGCAGAGGAAGCCTTCACCTTTTACGACCACCCCAAGGTGATGATTTTCAAAAAGACCGCTGACTTCGACGTGGGGCGGTTGGCGGCTTCGCTCGCCACTGTGGATTTGACCAATGTCGTCCGCCTGTTGCCGAAGGATGCGGCGAATTATAAGGATTTACTGCTCCCCGCCGCCAAGGTGGTTTCTCAACGGGCAGGCGGGACCTGGTCCGAACTCTTCGACTACGATTGGATTCACAACAAGTATCCCGCTTTGGGCGTCGTCGTTTGGTATCTTTTCATCTTCCTGCTGGGGCTGGTTGCCTATCCAATCACCCGCTCAGCGTTTTCGGGACTAAGTCAATATGCGTATCCGCTCAGCCGCATGGTGGGCATCCTCCTGCTGGCGTGGATTTCGTGGATGGGCGGCTCGATTGGCGTGCCGTACACCCGAATCAGCATTGGGGTGGCATTCGCCCTGATTGGGCTGGCAGGCTTCGGGTTGTGGTTTGTGCGGCGCGACCAGTTCAAAGCGGAGTGGAATTCCAGCCGCCGATTCTTCGTCACAGTTGAAATCGTCTTCCTCGTCTTCTTCCTCATCGACCTGCTGATCCGCCTCGGCAATTCCGACATGTGGCATCCCGCGCGCGGCGGCGAAAGACCGATGGATTTTTCGTATTTCAACGCGGTGTTAAAGAGTACCAGTTTTCCGCCCTATGATCCCTGGTTCGCGGGCGGTTACATCAACTATTATTATTACGGCTTCGTGCTGGCTGGCACGCCCGTCAAACTGCTCGGCATTGTGCCTTCGATTGCCTACAACTTTATTTTGCCAACCTGGTTTGCGATGATTGCGATTGGGGCGTTTGGAATCGGATACTCGCTGGTAAAGGAAGACTCGTTAAACGTTGAACGTTCAACTGCCTGCCCTGAGCCGGTCGAAGGGTTCAACCTGCCTTTCGTAACGGGTCTCACCGCTTCCACCTTCGCCATCCTGCTTGGAAATCAAGGCACGATTCAGACGCTTTTCCGCGCCTTGCAGAAGATGGCTGCGCCGATGGGGAACATCCCTTCGGATGCGACCTTCGTTCAAAAGTGGGGCTGGGCGTTTCAGGGTTTCCTCAAATTATTCGACGGCGTGACCCTGCCCATCGGGCGCGGCGAATGGTACTGGAATCCGAGCCGAGTCATCCCGACGGGACCGGGCAACGAAATCACCGAATTCCCGCTCTTCACCCTGCTTTACAGCGACCTGCACGCGCACATGTTGGTCATGCCGCTGACTTTGCTCATCATCGCCTGGGCGATTGCGTTCATCAAAAGCCATGCGAAGATGACCCGCGCCGAGTGGATTGCGGCGTTTGCCGTCGGCGGCTTGATGATCGGCGCGTTGAAACCCACCAACACCTGGGACTTGTACACTTTCTTCCCGTTTTCCGCGCTGGCGGCGATGTACGCCATCAACCGCCACTTTGAATGGAACGGCAGATTCAAACTCCCCGATTGGCTGGGACGCGCCCTCTTCTCGCTTGCCTTCGTCGTCGGTTTGTACGCGTTTGGCAGGCTGATGTATTCCCCCTTCGACCGTTGGTTTGGGCTGGCGTACAACAGCGTCCAACCGTGGACTTCTTCGCGTACGCCGCTTTCTTCGTACTTCACGCACTGGGGCTTATTCCTCTTCATCATCGCCTTCTGGCTCTTTTGGGAATTGCGCGAGTGGATGGCGGCGACGCCCGTCTCTCATTTGAAGCGGCTGGCGCCCTACGCCATCGGCATTGAACTCGCGCTGGCGGCTGTTCTTGCCCTCTTTGTTTTCTTCCTCATCGACGGTGTGTGGGTGGCGTTGAT
>CAILWD010000460.1 GCA_903837815.1 uncultured Chloroflexota bacterium
CCCTCGAAACTGAAATTCACCAGCGGGTTGATCAACGCGCGGCAGAACGCATCGCGCTTCGAACTGTCGGTGATGTAATTGCTCAACTCGTCGAAGAGAATGATCTTCGCCCCCGAATCGGTCTTCACCGAAAAAATCTCATTGTTGAAAATGGCGATGTCGCGCAGCGTGTCATCGAAGAGTTTGGCGAATTCGGATTCGTTCTGGCGGTTGTGCAAATAGGAGAGGAAGTGCTCGCGCTTCAACTTCGGGACCTCGGGGCTGAGTGCCAGCAAAAGCATTTCATATTCATCCTCAGAGAATCCACCTACCTCTTGCTCCCAGTTCTGAGCTTTTCGCAATTTGGCGTCGTTCTTCTTCACCTCGTAGGCAAATTTATCGTTCATGAACTTGTACAAAAATGCCTGCGTAATAATCTTGAACTCGTTACCGTCGTTGCCCAAGCCATAGTTGGCGCATACGCTTTTAAGCGAGTCGATCAATGTTTTGGTTTGTGCCGTAAAATCTTGCGTGGTTGCTAATGCCATTGTATCCTCGTCAAACATTCGACCCCTTCGGGGTCGGGATGATATTTACATTCTATGCTATAAAGATTTGACCCTTTCAGGGTCAGATAGACTCCGAAGGAGTCCGATGTTTATAGACCGTTGATTGCGCCGCCGTGCCCGACCCCGCAGGGGTCGCATGTTTGTAGAACCGTTGATTGCGCCGTCCGTGCCCGACCCCGCAGGGGTCGCATGTTTGTAGAACCGTTGATTGCGCCGTCCGTGCCCGACCCCGAAGGGGTCGCATGTTTGTAGAACCGTTGATAATGCCGCCGTGTCGCCCCCGCAGGGGTCGCATGTTTGTAACGCGCGGTCACGTAACCGCCGACCCCAACGGGGTCGCATGTTCTTTGTCGTTGCGCAAACATGCGAATCCTTCGGATTCGTTTGTTGTTGCGTTCCGTTCTATATACATTGGAATCCTTCGGATTCACGATTCGAGCCAATCGAACAAATATTCATCCTTGTATTCAATCGCAAAATTCTTCAAAAACGTCAAATATTCATCCTTGAACGTCTGCTTCTTGTGATGCTCTTTCTGACGCATTATATAACCAATCACATTATCCAAACTCGAATGGCTGTACGAAAACGCCCCGAACCCCTCCTGCCATTGGAATCCCGAAGGGCAAAACCCCTTCACCTTGATAAACTCATTCGACGATTTCTTTACCTCCCGCACCAAATCCGACAAACAACACGCGGGTTTCATTCCGATCAAAAAATGCAAATGGTCTGGTATTCCATTAATGGCGAGCATTTTCTGCTCCTTATTCTGCACAATACCCGTAATGTATTTGTAAAGTTCCTCTTCCCACGCGGGCAAAATCAAACCCTGCCGATACTTCACCGCAAATACAACCTGAATATAAATCTGCGAATAGGTTGACATTCTTCCTCTGCTTGACCCCGTAAGGGTCACATCTTTATAGTCATTTCGATTTGCCATTCACGTTCGACCCCTGCGGGGCCGCATGTGGTTTTAGCCGTTCCATTATAAACATTAGACCGCTTCGCGGTCGCGCCCGATTTTTGCATTGCCGCGAAGCGATCGTCTCATTTCAACCAACTATTTGCAATGTCCCGTGCCTGCTGGCGAAACCATGCCTTCACGGTTTCCCATTCCACCTGCTCGATCAATGGCACGGGCGTCTCCTGCTCGGCACGGTCAAAGTACGCCAAATGCCGCGCTACCTGCGCCTCGAAATCACGCACATCGGGGTATTTCTGCGGCGCAAGGCTCAATAGATCACGCAGCGGAATTCGCCTGCATAGTTCATACAGGTCATGAAAATCCTTGCGGCTGGCACGGGCAAGCAGGGCGTCCAATTTCATCAAGCCAATATCTTCCACGCTTGCCAGCACAAGACCATTTGTTTTCAACAAAGGCTTCACAAGGTTGTAGCCGTAGCCGTAAAACCCCACGCGCACATTATCTGCCAAAAACACCAGATTTCCCCATGAACTATCCGCCATAACGGGCGAAAAACTTTTCAGAGCGTGATAAAGCGGCTCGCTCAATGCGGGAATGTCGCTTTGGGTTTGGGAGAAAAAATCCAAATCCACCGAAAGCCGATGTCCCAACTGCAAAGACAACGCCGTGCCGCCTGCCAGGTAAAACTCGGCGGCAATCGCGCTGGAAGAAAATCCCTGCCATACCGAACGCATGACAGGGGTGATGGTATTCCAGTGGTATTCGTTCATTTACTCAATCTCCAAGACCAGCCGCCAGAATGAAAGATGTGGCGCGGGCAGGGCAAAGGCGCCCCATTGCCGCACCCATTCCCGAATCTGTTCGCGTGGAAATTCTGCAAACAGCCAGCGCAGTTCAGCACGTGACCCATAGCGCAGCGTCCGCTCGATGATGGTTGCAGAATCTCTTTGCGGGTCTAGCAACGTAAAATTGTATTCCTGAAAGAACGGCGCCAGGGAGGCGGGAATGGGTTGCATATTCTGATTATATTCCCTGAAACTCATTCATATATTCGCGCACCAGCAGGGAATTGATAAAGCGGGCGGTTTCTGCGTTGAGATTTGCGATTCTACCAAATGCCTGAATTACACTTTGCTGCATCATCTGGGTAAAAAATCCGTCCGCCTCGAGCAGGTGGTCGTTTTGCAGCACCTTTTTATCCATCGCCTCTTTCACTTCAACCAGCGCCTCCTGCAAATCGGTTTCGCGTTCCGCGATATTGCCGCGCTCCATAATCCGCTTGTGAACGCGGGCATACTTCACATCGCTTTCATATTTGGCTCTCAGTAGCGCGTTCCTGCGGTTCAACTCCAAAATCTTTTCCCGAATTTTCTCCAACGCGCCGATGTTCTTCTTCATCTCCTCCTGCGTCACTTCATCGAGATTGCCTTTTTTGAACAGGCGTTTTAGTTCATCGTACAGGTTCACAAACTGCGCGTCCTGCTGATCAAAATTATTGACAAAGGCTTCGCGGGTTTGTCTCAGGGCATCTTTCAACTCGTCTGAAAGCCGCAGTTCCTCCTCCGAAACTTTACGGAACATGAATACCACGTTTTCCAGCGCGGCATTCAGCAGGTTGGCGCCATCCACCTCGTTTTGCAGGGCTTCGCGCAAATTCAACATTTCAAGGTGACGGGCGGTCTCGTCCAGCATTTTGCCCATCCGCTTAAAATCCACTTTTTCGAGCAGGTCAAAATGCCCGTAGAACCGAATCAGGTTGTAGATGTTCCGCGCGTTTTCCAGCGCCTTTTTGATTTCCAACACTTCCTTGCGGTCTTCAATCTGGCTGACCGCTGTTGAAAACGCCTCGGCATTGCTCAGATCATACAGGAAGAGTTTATCTTTGATGTCGCGGATTTGTTTCTCGATTTCCTCCCTCGACATGAACATCTGCGAATAGGTCTGCAACTCGTCGCCGAGTTCCGCCTGCAACTCATCGAAGTACGCCTTGTTCGTCTGCTCGAACTCCTTGCGGATGTCTGCAAAGTCCACCACATAGCCGTATTTTTGCTTCTTGTATGGGCGGTTGACTCG
>CAILWD010000461.1 GCA_903837815.1 uncultured Chloroflexota bacterium
GTTCTCGAAGTTCCTTGTCGACCTTGCCTGGGGCCTCTAGGGCCAGGCAAAAAGCAACTGCGGGGCATCTTGAGGGGGAAAAAGGCAGCCAAAACCTCAAAAACCCCAAACCAGAAAGATCCCAGAGAGGGGCACTTGCCGGACAACTCTCGCTTGCTTCGTTTCCACATGCACAAAATCTCATTGGATCATGCGGCGTGATTGGCTCTTATCAGGCTGCTTCCGCTGGGAATCACCCGTACGTCGGCACAGTGCCAGAAGAGGAGTCCCCAGCAAAAGCCCGCCAAATTTCCTCAAAAAACGCATCCCCCAAACTTGCTACCGATTATTATACAGCAATTTTGTCTCCTGCCAGCCCGCAAACTGGTCTACAGTGTCCAGCCCGGGTTTGGGTAAATTTTCAACACGATGGCGAATTCTGGCAGATACAGGCGAAAGTTTGCCAATGGGTTGCTGTTTACTGCCCTATCAAGGAATAAGTTCCACCTGGTCCAAAAAAACCTTGCCGGAGCCGGGTTCGTCGTTGAAATCAGGTTTGTTGGAGATGGCAAAGCCAATTTTTATGACTTTGTCGGTCTCGAAATTCAATGAAAGATTGTCGGGGCATCCGGGAGTGCCTACCCAACACGTAAGGTCGGTGTAAAGCACCTCCACGGTCTGCCAGTCTGGGACATCGCTCAAGTGAGGCAACAGCACGCTAAAGACCGTGCCTTGTTTATACTCAAGCTTAATTTCCAGTGTGTTGGGCGCGCCATTGCCCCTGTAGGAGAATCTAATACCCCTGGTGTCAGCCAGGATATCCGGTTCGATCATTCTAAATACGCCCACCCATCCCTTTGCTTCCAGCGTATAGGAAATTTCCAGTCCGTCTCCGTGGATGCCAGGCACAAGATCAAAAGCAAAAATCGACTTGGGGCTATTGTAATTTTTTAAGCCGGTTAGCTTGTCGGTGGAGAAAATCTCAGGAAGCGGCGTCAAGGCAACGGCGGGTGTGGATGTCGGGTTGGGACTTGCAGTTGCAAGCGCGGGAGGGGTTATCGAAGATTCAATTTCAGGGGGGGAAATCTTTGTGGGAAGAACGACAGTTTGCCTTTCCTCCGCTGTTTGGGTGGCGTGAATTGCCAGTTTTTGGGGAACAACAAATTGAACATAAACAATGATTATCCCGCCAATGGCTGTGATGATTGCCGCGAGAATGGGACCAATTGGCGAATTGCGTCTTCGTTCGGGTTCTTCCTCGTACATCATGATGTCGTCCTTCACTATTGGGCAATCGTTTGCCGTGTCCGTTATGCAGTATGGAATGCTGGAATGCAGGCAGACTGGGTGGCTTGATTATATAAATAGCAAGGGCAGCCAATAATCCCGGGTAAAGTAGGCGACCAACGCCAACACCACTACGATCAACAGAACCCACCAGTAATTGCACAAAAAACGGATCGGGCCTTCCCACCACTCTGCTTCCATAATTTTATCTCCTTTTTCGATTTATCAGATTAATAGGGTGTGCCTGCATCATATTTTCTTGCGATGGCGCTTCCTCCCTGGGAACCCAATGCCATTGCAATCGAGACATCCACTACGATCATGCAAAACAAACTGACAGGTTCCACAAAAATAAACACGCCAAAGGCATCACGCAGGATACCGCGAATTATAATGTACAACCATACCAGCACGCTAGTGGTTAATCCTGCTCCCAGCCCAGCCGCCCTGACGCCGCGCAAGTGTTCGAATTCGCCGCGCCGCTGGTTTTGACTATATTGCGCCTCTGCCGCGCTTCGGGAAATGAAAAAGTATACGATTACTTGAAGAAACCATGCAATCAAATCTCCGCTGGTTTCGCCGGAAAAAATCAAGATCAAAGCCAGGTTGGCCAAAATTGCAATCAGCGCGCCAACGAATCCAAAGCGGAAACCGGGGTTGGAAAATATGCCGCGCTTTTGGGGAGCGAAGGGATCATGATAAGAACGAGAGTCTCTCATTTGGCGTCTGCTCCATTGCGGGCGTGATGATCTTTCCATATCTTGGGCATTTCCCTGACAGGGGGAGCCTCGATGAGTTTCCTTGCAAGCCCTTCGGGATACCCCTTTTCCAATAAACGGTGCGCGGTTTGCTGATAGGGATATGGCACGCGGATAAATGTGATCTCCTGTGAATCCGATTCGAGAATGGCGTAAGATGCCCGCCGGTCGCCGTCACGGGATTGTCCCACCGAGCCGGGATTAATCAATGCCCAGCGCTGTCCCAGCGGGTAGGTTTCACCCGGCACGATAAATACGGACTCCAGTCCGAAACCTTCAATCCCCGGCTGTCCAAAGACAAGGGTCGGCACATGAGTATGACCAAAACACAGGGTTTGTGGAGCGGGTGAGCTTTTTCCCTCCTCCAATGCCTTGAATTCTTTTGGCAGTAAAATTTCATGTTGCCACCCAAAAATGTATCTGCCGATATGGTTGTGCAGGCTGGCATGAACACGGACATAATCCCTGCCGGCAAGGTGTTTGCGGCGCGGTTTGACGCGATCTCGTGTGAAATGCGTCTGCCAAAAATTGGAGGCTTCTTCGTGTGAATCCAATTCCTTGCGGTTCAATTCAAGCGCCTTAATGGGCGTTCCATTGGTCATTTTCCAGTCTTCGGGGGAGAGAAACTCGCCACGAACGTGGATTCTGCCGCCCTCTGAGTCGATTTCCATTGCGCGTAAGCGAGGGGTGCGCTGAATATCTCCGGGCAGGACCAAATCTGCAAGCATGGCATCATGGTTGCCCATCACCCAGTCATCCTCATCCACATAACGCTTGATAAACATCAGCGGCTCGACTGGATCGGAATAATAGCCGACCATATCGCCCAGACACCACATTTGTTCGATGCCGCGTTCTGCAAGGTCGTTCAAAACCGCCATCAAGGCAGGCAGGTTGGAATGAAGGTCCGAAAGAATCGCTATTCTCATGCTTCAATCACCTCAAGTCCCACCACTTTTTCGTGGCGAGTCTCTGCGCTTCATCGGCCATCCGTTTAAGCGTTGCCTTGTAGGTATTCAAGCGTTTTTTTTGTTCTTCGGTAATCGCGCCTGCGTGTTCTGCCAGCGCAATCAACTGTTCCAAGCCGCGCAGATCGTTTCTGGTTACTGCGGCGCTGAACTCCTCTGCCTGCGGGAACTTGGGTTCCTTGTCCAGCAGGTCGATTGCCGCCCGTGCTGTATAAACCCAGTCTTCTGTGGCAGAGACTGCCTGTCGGCTGCTTTCAAAAATATCCAATGCTTTTTTGGAAAGAACAGCCTCTCTTTCTTCCGGCAGGGTTCCCAGTGACTCCAAGGCAGACTGCGCCTTCTCGAGGAAAATGGTCCAATCCCGCAGTTGGAAGCCGGTCGGCGCGTCGCGCAGGGTTTCATATTGTTTAACAACCCGTCCAGCCTGCTCGGCTTCAGACATTTTCAGTTGCCAGGTTTTCTCCCACGCCTTCCATTGGCCAAACTGCCGTTCTCTTTCTTGCGCGGCCTGCTCGATTTCGAAGCGCCCCGCCAGGGTCTTTCCATCTCCATAGACATTTGCCACGCGGAAGAGGTAATCCATCTGTGCCAGGATTTGCTCATATATCTGCGGCGAAATCACCTGCCAATCCATCGGCCTTGATGACAACCGTCTTAATAGGTCGATTACCTTCTTAAAGTCCTCTTGCACATCGAAAGCATGTTTGACCTGTATCGATTGGGCTTTGATGTGCTCGTAGGCTTCCTGCCACTCGCGCATCTTGATATCGAATTCCTTGATGTCAGGAATATTGGTAAAAGCCGGCAGACCCTGGGCTGCCATTGTGTCACGTTTCATTTGCAGCACATTGAACGAGCCGCGGCCAATGGCATCTGCCCATAGGTCGGGCTGCCAGACTTCAATCAACAAACGATGCACTTCCTCCAGACGCTGGTTGAGAAATGCCAGTTCAGACCTGCGCCGCTCCAATCGCTCCTCCAATTCGACCATGCGTCCGGAAAAAAGCGGGGCAATTTTCATGAACATTTGTAAACGTGAAATCAAATCCTTGGCAGTTTCGCTGGAGGCCTTGACCGTGCTTTGGGTGGGCGAAAAGGTGTTGGATTGCTGCAAGATAACTTCCACTGCGTTCTTGAAATCGTTGGGGTTCAATCCTTTCAATTCTGCGGCGGAACGGCGGCGCGCCTCGGGAACACCGGCGATCTCTTCCAACTCACGCAAGTCCACCAGTACAACAAAGGCGTCTATTTTGCCTCTGGTCGAGGCTGATGCCAGGAAATCTCTGGCTGATTTCAGCAGATCTTCCTGCGCTTTTTGGAAAATCCGGTCACGACGCTCTTTTAAGAGGGGAACAAATTGTTTGAACTCGGAACTTTCCAAGGCATCTTTGATGGATAAAAGGGCATCGCGTGGTTTGGCTGAATCGGTGAGGGACAGAATGTGCTGGATAACGTCCTGTTGCTTGCGTGTCTCTTCCAGGCTTTTGGCAACATCTTCGTCGCCGGGGTAGTTTTCGTTGAGATGAGACCAAATCTCGACCACCCCATCCCAGTCTTGGGCGGATTCCTTCATCTTTGCCAGGTGCCTGCCCCATTCCACTTCCACCCAGCGGGCTACGGATCGCTCCTCGGCGCTGTACATCAATCCGCCTACGCGTAAAATCTGCGCAAAGCTGGCGTAGTGTTGTAATACGTCTGTCTCGATCTTCCTGCGCTTGTCGCCCTTGAATGCTTTTTGGATGGGATCCAGACACTTGACGCGCAACTCCCCTGCCACATCCACTGCCGCTTTGCGAGCATCGTCAGTGCGAAGGGTAAAAACATAATCGGGGAGTTCGGGGTAGGGTTTTTCCTTGATGATGCCGCCCAGGTAACGAAAGATACGCAGCGCCTCAAGCCTTTCCTCTTCGCGCCCATTACGAAGCGCCACCGCATGGTCGTAAGCGGGTTGCGCGGTGGGGGTATTTTGAATTGCCGCAGCGATGATCTTGATTTCGGATTCCAATCGCTTTTCTAAAATTGCCTTGCGCTGGGGGTCTTTTTCTGTGGCGAGGATTTGGGAAAGGATGGAATTTGCCTTCTTGATTTCGAGGTTATCCAGCAGGGCGCGGGCATCTTCGATACGGACTTCCTGCTCGGATTCGGCATACAGCGCCTCAACCTGATCTGTCAGGCTGCCTGAGTTTTTACTCTCCCTGATCTTTGTTGTCAGGTCGAACACACGCCGCCAGTCGCCCTGAACCCGCGCCTCACGCGCTTCGCGGAGCTGGTCGCCTGTGTCGCGGTATTGATCCATCTCCGAAATAAAAGTCCTCATTTCGGGAAGGGCGGCAAAGCGCTCGTCCTTGCGCATCTCTTCCAGTTTTTTCAGCGCCGCCCCCACCCTCTTTGGATCCTCGGCTTCTTTGCGAATCTGCAAAGCCTGGGTGTCGAAATCCAGCAGGAGTTTCCCCTGCTCCATCAGGGCTTGCAATTGTTGAGGTTTTTCGGGCTGGGGCCAGCCAACCAGTAGATGCATGGACTCATTGATTGTTTGACGAGCCTCGACAGATTCGACGCCGCCCAATAAACCGCGCGCCTGCGCAAAAGCGTCTTCCATTTTTCGCGCGATAAAAGCAATTGCCTTGTCGCGTGCTTGAGAAACCTCTATTTCCATGCCGGGAAGGTAAGCAAAGGTTCCCTGCGCCTTCAAAATGATGCCAAAGGCTTTGACCGCATCCTCCTGCGCTGTTGCCTGGACAAGAAATGCTTCGGCGCCTTTTTGCTTTTCAAGTAGTTGGTTAACTTCTTCGAGTTTTTTCCCCAACAGTGTTTTATGGTAATCGATAAGCGGCGTGGACAATGCATTGAGCAAGCGAACTTTGGCTCCACTGGGACGAGCAGGAAGCAAGGTGTTAACAACTTCCAATTCATACTGGGCGGTCTCTTCAGACTTTAATTCGAGCAATTGATCAGCCTCTTTTAACACATCAAAAGCGGGCCGATCTTGGTTGAGCGTAATATCAAAGATATATTTTTCACCTTGAGCTAAGCGTGTAGCAATGTTATCGCGAGCTGCCTTTCGTGCAGTAATATCCTCAAATCGCATAGCAGTAGTGTCGTCTGCCATGCTTTTACGAATTTGATCATATTTCTTTCTTGCTTCATGTAAGAGAGTTAGTAATTCTTGAGATAATTTCCCTTCGGCATCCAGAGCTTCTGCTTCATATACTGCTGCACCAAGCCGCTTGATATTTTTGAAGTCACGCAGCCCACCACGTAATTCCCGCACATTCTCTTGGGATAGCGAGTTATCGCTGTTCATTTTTCTTAGGGTAGCCTTGGCGTGTTCATCATCGGGATCAAGGTCAAGCGCCACCCCGTAATGCTGACGCGCCTGTTCTTTATCGCCGCTCTTTAGAACCTCATCGCCTTTTTTGTTGGCAAGAGAGACAGCGTGCTCCCGTTTTTGGCGCGCTTCTTCCAGTAATTGCGCCGCACGACCTTTTGCATCGCCGGTTGCGCGGCTCTCTACTGTGCCTGCCAATGCAACTGCCTGCCGCAAACGCCCCATATCAATATGCTCGCGGATTTCCTTTAGTTTTTCCTGGATGTTATGTTCTTCCGGGGTGAGCGAAGCAACCTCATCCTGCCTGTTATCTGCTTGAGACTTGATTTTTCCTTTTGATGCCAAGTCTGGTTCAGGCTTGGGTTCCGGATCTTTTAGTTGCTTCTCTTGAGGCGTCATTCCTGGTTTAGCAGAGGGAGCCACATTCACGCCGAATTCACTCAAATCAATTGGGCATTCACCCTGCCTTCCACCATTCAGCCAGGCGGTCAATTGATTTGCCTTGTTGCGATAGGACATCGCGCTTTCGTGCTCGATGTTTTCCTCATACTCCCTAATCAGCGCTTCGATTTTTTGCAAAATTTTGTTATAGCCATCCATACCAGTCATGGGGGAAATCCTCCGAGTCGTTGCGCTTTCCCAGTCTTTCAGCATTTCCACAGCCGATGTGTGCCTTTTATTCGGGTCTTTATCCACATCATGCAACAATATGTTAGCGAGTTCGTCACCGACGATTTTTCTCAGTTTCAGTTGATCCTGGCTATTTTTCACGTCGAATACGGGGCCCTGCAACGGCTCTTCGCCAAAAAGCAAAGCCAGCGCCACGCAAGCTGTGGAATAAACGTCGCCGGCATAGGTCCACGGGGCAGGCTCATCTCCGTATACTTCGGGCGGGGTATATCCCGGACTAACTCCTTTCGCGGCGGCAGGGTTTTCGATGCGCTGGCTCAGGCCAAAGTCTACGATCCGCACAGATTCATTCGCATCGAGAATGATATTTGCAGGTTTGATGTCGCGGTGCGTCCATTGTACCTGGTGGATTGCGGAAACCGCCTTGATGATTTTACCCCCAATCTCCAGCGCCTTTTCCACGGGAGGAATACCCTGTTCCATGAATTTCTTCAGGTTAACACCGCCCAAATACTCCATCACCAAATAATGCACACGGAAAGCATTGACGTCCTCCGAAACCCCGTCACTGATTTTCCCGTTCAGGGCAAAAGCGACGCCTTCGGCCTGCCAGCGCGCTGTGTACTTCGGGTCTATTTCCTTCCAGGAATGGTAGGCGGCGCGCAATTCGTCTATGGCATCGCTCGAGGAGGCGCGCAGGAA
>CAILWD010000462.1 GCA_903837815.1 uncultured Chloroflexota bacterium
CGCAATACTTTCTCAGCGCAACCATCTCAGGCGATGACCCGTTCCACGGAGCCATCGGCTCTTTGGTCTTGCGGTCCCGCACCAGTTCGATGATCCCGAACAACCCAATATTGCGGACCTCACCCACCGAGGGATGCGCTTCGCCCAGGTCGGTCAGCATCTTGCGCAGGACCAATCCCATGCTTGCAGAATGTTCCACCATCTTATCTTGCTTCATCGCTTCGATATTCGCAATCGCAGCCGCCAGCGAGATGGGATGCGAAGTATAGGTGAGACCACTCTCGAAGGCGTGTTCATCGAAAGCCGCCGCAATTTCGGGCTTCATCGCCACCGCGCCCAGCGGCGCATACGCGGACGTGAGTCCCTTCGCCATCGTCATAATGTCGGGGACGACGTCCCAATGCTCAATGGCAAACATCTTCCCCGTGCGACCAAAGCCGCTCATCACCTCATCGGCAATCATCACAATGCCATATTTGTCGCACAAGGCGCGGACGCCCTGCATGTACCCCTGCGGCGGGATGATGATTCCGTTCGTGCCAGTCACCGACTCCATGAGGATGCCCGCAATCGATTCGGGACCTTCGTACAGAATAATCTCTTCCAAATGGTTGAGATAATCCTGCGCGAACTCGGCTTCGGAAATATCGGGGTTGCTGCGGTGGAAGGTGGAACGATAGCGATACGGGTCGAGGAAGTGAACCACGCCCGTCATCAGGTTTGGCTCCCAACCCACGCGGCGCGGGTCGCCTGTGACCGCCATTGCTCCCGCCGACGCGCCGTGATATGAGCGATAGCGCGAAAGAATTTTGTGACGCTTCGTGTACCCCCGCGCCAGTTTGATGGCGTTCTCGTTGGCATCCGCCCCGCCGAGGGTGAACAAGACTTTGCTCAACGCGCCATGCGGGGTGATCTCAGCGATCAACTTGCTCGCCAGCGCGCGGACTTTGGTCGCCATGCCAGGCGCGGCATACGGAAGTTCTGCCGCCTGCTCCTGAATGGCTTTGATGACACGCTCGTCGCCGTGACCGATGTTGACGCACATCGTCATTGAGTTGAAGTCGAGGTATTTCTTGTCATTCACGTCCCAGAAATACACGCCCTTCGCCTTTTTGATGGCGATGGGACTCACTTTGGCTTGCGCAGACCACGTCCAGAAGACGTGTTCCTTCGAGAGAGGGAGAATTTCATTGTCGGGAAGATCAAACATGGCTGCCTCATTTGAATTTTGGATTTACGATTTTGGTTTAGTTTTTGGTTTTTGATTAAATGCAACAGACACCGGCTCGGTATATTGAGGGGACAGATCGAACAGAATCCCCAGTATCTCGCTATTTTTCAAAGATTTCAAGAGATGCCGCCAGAAAGTCTTGCGCCACTTTTATTGCCTTGTACGCCTCCCCCGCAGAGACGTGTTCCGAGACGCCATAGTCGCCCACTCCGCGCAGATCAAACAGCCATTGCAAGTTCCTGCCTTGCTCTTTATCGAGTTTTCCTGCTTTTACAAATAGGCGATGGATGGATGCGATCACGCCGCTGTGTTTGGTTGTGTCAATATTTTCCCCCAGCAACAAAGCGCTCGCCGCATAAAAAGCGGCATAATATGCCCGTGACGCCGCAATGTCATAATATTCCTTTTCAATCATATCTTTTGCGGCTTTGATGGAGGTTTCCGCGCGTTTTAAATTTTCGTTGATTTCGCTTCCGTTGTTCATCATTAAACCGCTACTCCTTCCCGTTTTGCATTCCGATATAATGAAATACTTCCAGCTTCATAATCATTGACGGAAACGGGCTTTGCCGAAATCAAATGTTTCGTCTCGAATTGCAGCGGATATAGCACATCCACAATTCGGCGCAGTTCGGCAAAATAATCCAACGGGGGAGCAAGCAGCACGAGCAGGTCCATATCGCTGTTGGGAGAAGCCTGCTTCCGCGCCATCGAACCATAAAGAATAACGCCCTTAAGACGCTCGCCGTAGGTTTGCTCCAGCGTCTTTTTGCATTTGACAAGAATGCGGTTGCGCGGCGGTGTTTTATAAGTGGTGCGCGCTTCGCCTGTTTTCTTAGCTTTGGGTGTTTTCACGGTCATATTTTTTCCTGTGAAGATTATACTTTTTCGAAAACCGTCACTCAAAACCTCTCGATTCTGAACTTGTGACTCACGCTTCCCGAATTATAATCCCGACCCGATGAAACCTTTCCCCTACCGCCGCATTGCCGTGGTCGGCACAACCTCATCGGGCAAGTCCACGCTGGCGGAGAGACTCGCCCCAAAAATCAACGCGGACTATATCGAACTGGACGCCTTTTACTGGGAACCAAACTGGACGCCCGCCACGTCGCTGGATTTCTTCATCCGCGTCGAGGAGGCGATTCAGGCTGAGGCTTGGGTGACGGCAGGAAACTACCGCCTTGTCCGCGATTTGATCTGGGACAAAGCCGAAGCCGTCATCTGGCTCGATTACCCCTTTCACGTCGTCTTCTCGCGGCTGCTCAAACGTACCATCCGCAGGGCGGTCACACAGGAGGAACTATGGAACGGCAACCGCGAGAAATTCTGGGGACATTTGAAACTCTGGTCGCAGGATTCGCTCTTTCACTGGTTCTTCAAAACTTTCTGGATGAGGAAGCGGGAATACCCCATGCTGTTTTCACTCCCCGAAAACGCGCATTTGAAAATCATCCACTTCAAACATCCAAGAGAAACAGAAGAGTGGCTGGAAACGCTCGCGTAGCGTTGCCGCTTTTATAGCCGCCGCGCCGCTTCGGGCAAAGAATCGAGGTTGGGGAACAAGTCCCAGGTTTCGGCGTGGGAGGTTGATTCGCCCGGCGCCAGTTTCACCAGCGGGGCAAGGCTTTCCAATTCCACAAAACGCTCGTTGCAATAGATTTCCGCATTACAGCCGGTATCGGGGTATGCGCCCAACGCCGCGCCAAAGGTCTTGCGGAAGAGGATGCCGTCCACCCAATACGCCAGCCAGCCCTGCGGGTTGAAATAGCCCATCTTGAAAGGCGGCAGAGACTTCGCCTCGAAGAAAGCAAAGTCGTCGCCCAATTTTAGGCGCGGGTCGTTGATTTTGGAATACGCCCAAAGCGAAATCTGACGGTTGGGAAGCAGCCCGGCGGCATCCACATTTCCGACGGGCATGGGCAAAATGACCGTGCCGCCCATCCGAAATTGGGTGATTGCCCACGGAGCCAGATCCACGCTCCACAGTCCATCGTTGATGAGGGTATGCTGCAACGTGACCGAAGGTCTATCGGCTGCGAGTCGAATCTCGATGCGCTTGCGAATGCCCGTACCGGGTTCGGTCTTGCTTTCGAGAATTGCCCCGTCAGGCAAACCGGTGGCAGAGATTTCGCCATCGGGAATATAACTGCGCGGCATGGATTCGGGCGCGTGCCAAAGACGATGCCCGCCAAGAAAGTGAAAATCGCCATACGGTGTCGGAATAGGCGACATATCGCTGACATCTGCCAGCAGGTTGGGCTTGCCGCTTGGAGACAATCCGACGATGCGCAGCGCATCGGTCAAGTATTCGAGTTGCAGGAAGTTGTTTTTCAAAACTTGCTTGTTCATGATTACCTACCAATAGGTGGAATGAGTGTGAGTCAGGCTGTGGTTGCGGGCGGGAATCTACCGCCTCCTCACCGCCCAGATTCCAATGGAAAACCTTTGGGTTTTTCGAATGATAAATCCAAACTCAAGAAATCGCACAAGCCTGCCGTGCCCGATTCCATCGAAAGTCTGATCGGCCCACGATTGTAACAGGCTATTTTCTGAGCCATCCCACCAACTGTCCCAGTCCAAGAAGGATAACAGCCACGAGGAAGACTCCCCATTCAAACGTGAATTGCCAGCGAAGAAGCATGGCGATGGATGCAAGCGCCAGGCCAGCCAGCGACAACAGACTGACGCGCAACAAATGACGGCGTTCGACGCCGCGCGTGCTATCGTTTTTCGCCATCAAAACCAGCCGCTGACGGAAGTCGGTCATGTCCCAGGCAAAGAGGGCGAAGATGCCACCCGCGAAGAGCCAGCCCGGGGAAAATCCAAACCACAAGCCGAGGGCGGCGAGAATGGTGACGACGATCAATGCAAACGAGGAAACCCAAAACCATCTCTGCGAGATGGAGAGCAGCCAGCCCAGACCGAAGATGATGACCCAAACCGCGAAGGAAGTAAATCCGCTTTGGGCGTATCCCCAGGCAAGCGCGGCGGATGAAATCATGATGCTGGATAAAAGCGCGATCAATGTCAAAATAGCCTCCTTGGGCGACGATTCAAAGACGGACCCACAGCCTGATCGAACAGAATGGAAGTATCCTACCCGATGATTTGGACTCCTGCCCGACCTGACGCCAAACGAAATCAGATAGGAAAGCCAATCCGAAACCTGTGGCGACTCAAAGACGGGCGGCGGGGAGGCAGCGGACGACGAAGATTCACCATCTCCTGTTCCAGCATTGAAAAGCGGAAACAGTCCTTGCAAGCGCCGAAGCAACTAAAATTGCGCTCTTCTCCTTGAACACTTTCTTCAGCATGGTTTGATTCTACCATTTTGAAGGCAGGCTGCATGTTATACTTTTTAGAGAATAGAGAATAGTGCGTGGAGAATAGTGCGTGGAGAATGGTCATGGACGATGATTGCGACGGCATGTTGCCCCCGAAGGTACTGGAAGGACTGAGGCTGTTCAACGAGAAACAGTTCTACGAATCGCACGAAGAACTGGAGGATGCCTGGAGCGACGAGCGGGGACCCATCCGCAGTTTGTATCAGGGCGTGTTGCAAGCGGCGGTGATTTACTTCCACATTTCGCGCGGAAACTATGAGGGCGGAATCAAAATGCACGAGCGCTGTATGAAACTCTTGAAGGATTATCCCGACGTGTGCAGGGGAATCAATGTCGGCAGGTTGAAGCGCGACTTGACTACAGTGAATGAAGAATTGAAACGGCTGGGAGAGGAAAGAGTCGCAGAATTCGACCAGTCCCTGTTCAAGGATTTGGAGTGGAACGAGAAGCGGCTTTGGCTCTGTGACCGCTGCGGGACGCAGATGTTCGAGAAGAACTGCAAGGTCTCCTGCCCCAACTGCGGCAACCGCTTCGACTGTTCGGATTTAAATCTTTATTTTGATTAAAGTGCAGAGTCCAACGACTCCTGTCGTTGGACATCCAAAGTCAGGAGACTTTGGACTCCATAACCAATCGCCAATTACGGAATTGCCAATGAACCCAATCTTCCAAAACAAAATTGTTCTTGTCACCGGCTCGGGCCGCGGAATTGGACGCGCGATTGCCCTGCATTTCGCCCGCCACGGCGCGGATGTGGTTGTCAACTTCTTTCGAAACCGCGCGCCCGCCGAGGAAACTGCGCAGGAGATTCAAAAACTGGGTCGCCGCGCCCTGCTGGTCAAAGCAGACGTGGGCGATCTCGATGACCTGAGCCGTCTGTTCGACGAAGTGGAAAAAGAATTCGGCGGGCTGGACATCCTCATCCACAATGCGGCTTCGGGATATAACCGTCCTGCGATGGAGCAAAAGCCCAAAGGCTGGGAGTGGACGATGAACATCAATGCCCGCGCCTTGCTCTTCGCCGCGCAACGCGCCGCACCTTTGATGAAAAAACGCGGGGGCGGAAAAATCGTCAGCATCAGCAGCCCGGGTTCGGGAAGAGTCCTGCCGGATTATGTGGTCGTGGGCGCGAGCAAGGCGGCGCTGGAGTCGCTCACCCGCTATCTGGGCGTCGAACTGATCTCCCAAAAAATCAACGTCAACGCGGTGTCGCCGGGGGTGGTCAAGACCGATGCGTTGAACTACTTTGCTTCGATGGGAAACCAGGACCGCATTTTGCAGGACTTCATCAAGCAGGTCCCCGCGGGACGATTGATCGAGCCAGAGGAAATTGCCGAGGTGGTGGCGTTTCTCTGCACCCCCGCCACAGACATGATCGTCGGACAGGTCATTGCTGTGGATGGCGGGTACACACTGCCGATTTCAAAATAAAGTGCAACCAAACTGCAAGTTGAATCCTGTCATCCGAAATGATATGATTTGTCCATGAAAAAAGAATCCTTGGAAAACCAATTTCACAAAAGCCTGGTGGACAATCTTTACGACGGCATCTATTTTGTAGACACCGAACGGCAAATCACTTACTGGAACAAGGGCGCAGAACGCATTACCGGATACTCCGATGCATTCATGGTGGGAAAATTCTGCAACCACAATATCCTCGACCATGTCACCGATGAAGGACGGCACTTGTGTATTGAAGGCTGCCCCCTGCTGGCAACAATCCAGGACGGCGAACCGCATGAAGCCGAAGTACACCTGCGACATGCCGACGGGTATCGCATCCCCGTTGTGGTACGAACCTCGCCCATTTACAATGAAGACCATAAAATCATCGGCGCAGTGGAGATTTTCAGCAACAACCAATCCCTCTTCAGGATGAAGCGGCGGATGATCGAACTGGAGGAGGGAGTGTTTCGTGACCCGTTGACCGGGCTGGGAAATCGCAGGTTGTTGGAAATCAAAATCCAGTCGGCATTGCTGGAATATCGCCAGCATCAAATTCAGTCCGGGCTGCTCTTCCTCGACATCGACAGTTTCAAACAAATCAATGACACCTACGGACATTCAACGGGGGACCGCATCCTGCAAAATATCGCGCAAAACATGAACCTTCACCTGCGCAACACTGATCTCTGCGGCAGGTGGGGCGGTGAGGAATTCATTGCCCTGTTATACAATGTGGATGCCGATAAAATCCCGCCCATTGCCGAAAAACTTCGCGCCATGATTGCCAACTCTTCGATTACGCTTGGAGAGACAAAAATTTCAGTCACCGTGTCCATTGGCGTAACCCTTGCGCGCGAAGACGATACGCAGGATTCGATTGTCGAACGCGCCGACCGGTTGATGTATCTAAGCAAGCAGGGCGGGAGAAACCAGGTGATGGTCGGCTGATAGACACCTACCACGCCATTCTTTCCCGCCACCGTCAATTGCGCCATTCACCACAATGGTTCATCCATCAAGCATCCGGGCGGCAGTCAGGTCGTCGAGAACCTGCGAGGCTACTCATCCTCGTCGATTTTCCAGGCGGTTATGCTGTTCAGCGAGTCAACTTCACCCTGCCCCAGGTTAATCCGCAATGCACCGAGATTTTCGTTCAACTGCTCGATAGAGGTCGCGCCGATGATGGGACTGGTGATGACGGGGTCTGCCAGC
>CAILWD010000463.1 GCA_903837815.1 uncultured Chloroflexota bacterium
CGCCAGGTAATTTCCACAGGCGCACCCGGAGCGGGAATCAAAATTGGACGCCACGAACCTGGTTTGCCACAGCGCATACAGGCATTGGGAAATTCATGCCGCCAGGGAATGCCTGCAATGGAGGCTGCGACCAGTTCATCGAGATAAGGCTCTTCGACCCGCAGCACGGAATAGGACAGTTTCACCGCGCCGTCTGGCAGATTCCAGGCGCGCGAGAAATCCAGCAGGAATCCTGCCGAACTTACAATCTGGCCGCGTTCCCAGGCTTCGAACTTCCTGCGCTGAATTTCGGGCCTGACTTCACCCGGATGCGCCTCACGGATGCGGCGGATGTCGGCCACTGCTTCAGCCAGCAAGGCAAACAACAAACTGTCCATCCTAATGCTTGCATCTAGCGCGCCGCTTTGAGGCAGGTCTGGCGAGATGGACAGGATGGTGTTTACGAAGAGGCGGTAATCCACCTTTGGACCGGTTTCGATCACATAGCGGCAGGCCGGCAGTTTTATCCAGCGCCATTTGGAAATGACTTCATCGAACAACACCTGACCTTCGGCGCTCAAGGCAACGATTCGCAGGGGTGGGCAGAAAAATGTGTGAAAGATACGGGCTTCGTCTGTCGGATAGACAAAGGCCAGAATGTCTTCGTTCAGATTCTGCATGAACATTGCTCCAAAGGCACGTTGATCAGAATTGACAAGGAAATGCAGTTGCATGTTATTCATTGGCTCCTTCACCAAAGAGAATGACTCGCACGGCAGGCAGGCGGGAATTATTGAAACCCATCGCCTTCTTCCAGTCCTGTGCGAGTGGGTGTTCAACTCGCACGGGAATTTCGTATGGTTTTGAGGGGGTGGTGTCGATCAACATCAAGAGTTCTTCCGGCGGCAGGTCGGCAAACTTTCGGAAGACTCCACGCGCTTCCCGCAGAGGATGTTCGCGCAGCCGGCTGAGAGCGTAACCCAGTGGGTCGGCTAAATTTCCACTTTGCGGACTGGCGACATACAGCACCCACGAAACAAAGGCATGCACGGATGCCTGCACTTCCAGCAGTTCGCGTTGCACTTTTGGATGCACGTCATTTTGTCCAAGCAGGGTTTCGAGTTCCCAAAACTGCGGCGCCGCCCCCGCCGCTCTCGCGCAGCGGGCGTGTTGGGTGGTGGAAGTGTTTTTCTTGTCAGTGTTTAAGGGGTGTTTAAAAGAGTTTAAAACAGTCCCATTTGCGTCCACCATATTGCTCCCATTTGCGTCCACTAATACCCCCATTTGCGTCTGGCTATTACTCCCATCTGCGTCCAGCCTAATACTCCCATTCGCGTCCACCTTATGACTCCCATCTGCGTCCAGCGGTTCATCTAGGAGCACGCGATAGGTGCGCGGCATGCTGTCCACACGCAGGTCAGGGTAGGTGTTTGATTCGGAGGTTTCCAGTTCGACCAGAAATCGTGTCATGTCGCCGCCGCGCTGCTGCGAAGTCCAGTGCAGGTTGAACCAGGCTTGCACGGTTTTATAGCGGTTGGAACCAACCAGAGCCGCCATCTCCTGATAGCCTTCCTTGAAGGTCACCACTTCGCGCCGTTCGCCGGTATGTGAGTTCAGGTAAGCCATGTCGCGCGAGACGGTCACCAGCCAGGCCTGCGCGGGCGTCAGGTTGTATCGTTTGATCGTTTCCGTAATGAAATAATGCGTGATGTGAATGTCACCCAGCGCATTGATGATCCTGCGATGCAATTCCTGCGCCAGATGATCCGCATCCGGGTGTAATGATTCACCCGACTCCAGGCGCGCCATGTCCATGACCGTATTGAAGTGGATATTTGTTTTCGTTGACTCTATGGGACTGAGCAACTCCATGACATCCTCCACAGCCAGCAACTCCTGCAAGGCATTCAACATCGACGTACCCTGATCCAGCAAACTTTTCAATCTGGAATACACCGCTGCGGCATCTGCGCGGGTCAATCTTGGAGTCATAAAAACCTGATAACGGATCGGGGCGCGATGTGGCCGGCCATCCCGGCCCCGTCGAAAGCGGCGAACATCAGGATCGTCAACGCGCTGCACCAGCCCGGCAAGGTCTACTTGAATCGTTTTATGTTTGAGCAATCGCCAGAATGCCCCGTTGCTCAAGGCGCTGAAACGCAGGATCGCCCGGCTGTACAACGCCTTGCCTGATTCTGAATTTGTGCCCTGCACCATCCAGGCCGCCTGATGAAATCCGATATACAACCAGATCGCTTTTGGTCCGATCTCCATCCCCAGCCGGCGCAGGTAGCCCTTTACGACAACCTGTTTGTGCGGTTGGACAATCCTGTCGTAGTCTAGCCATTGCACCGGTTCAATCGTGAGTTCCTGCTCGTCATTTTGTTCTTCGACTTCTGTTTCTTCCTTGGGAGAATCTCCAATTACAAATTGAACAGTCACGGTTTGATTCAAAATACCGATCAATAGTCTTTGAGCCGTGCTTGCCAGGCGCGACTCCAGCCAGTCACGCGCATACGCGTTGCGCGCCGCGATGGTCATGACACTCTCATCATGGGACAACACTTCGGTATCCCGTACCCAGGTATCGAACGAGGCGCGCGGCATTTCCATCTGGAGTTGACCCAGCACAGATTGCCAGGCTTGTTGAGGATTCATGCTGTCCACTCCAGAAATAAAATTGAGCTATTTCCATCAGGGTGTCTCACAATGCCCATGCCATTCATTTCATTCGTTACAGCCCTGCCTGTGCGTTCAGCGTAGGCGGGAACGCAGGCGGAGATGTGGGCGGGAGGTGGACAAAGCGTAGACGGCACGTTGTCTGTGCCGCCTGCGTTGATTTCTTTTTTCATTCCATTGATTTGTTTTTTGGGGAAACTCATTTGATGCCCTCCTGTGCCAGGGTAAAGGTTGTCCTTTTTTGAACCGGTTCGAGGGTCAACAAGCCATTGTCATAGGCCTTCAAACCAAAGCGCAGCAGGGCGGTGATTAATTCTCCGACAGGTACATTCAATCCATCATCGGAAGCCAGGGCTGCAAGTTCCCTTTTGAGTTCGGGAGGAAAGCCGCGCCAGGTGGTGATCACACGCCATAGCGCTTGTGTTTGTTTACGTTTGGCGGGTTTCACAGGACTGTTATACGAACGTGTTGAATCGGAAGACGGGAACAAAGTCATACGCATGCGATATGGGTTGGGCCGCGGGTGAAGATCCAGGTCGCCCTGTTCGTAACCGTGTAACGCATATTCGATCACAGCTCGTGCGACCTCCCCTTCGGGTACAAACAAATCGCCGGCAATCGTCTTGACCTTCAGTGCCAGTTTTGGGTCCACCCCGCGATAGACAGCCTTGTGGCTTTGATGTTGCTTTTCCCATCGACGGTTGCGCTTGCGGGGGGCAGCCACGCGCAAAGAGTCATAAATGCTCGGCGGGATTGTCACGCTTGGGACGGGCTCGGGGGCTTCAAATGGATTACGTCTCTTCGACATGTCGGTCTCCTAAAACTTCAATACCATCTGAGTCAGGGCTTGATATTGTTTGGCGGCGCGGCAAAGCGGATCCATCTCAAAAATCGTCTGGCCCTGCGCGGCGCATTCCCGCAACAGGGTTGCGCGATGAATGGGAGGCAGCACACTTGTGTCGAATCGCTCGCGCAGGTCTTCAATGGTGGACTTGCTTTCGCGGGTTTGTTCATCGTAGAAGGTCGGCAGGATTCCCAACAAATTGCCTCGCCAATTTTTCTTCTCCTGCAGAATGCTCAACATGCGCAGAATCTTGCCGACACCATCTGCGGATAGGAATTCGGTCGCAGTCGGTACAATCACCAGGTCGGAAGCCCATACCGCGCGTTCCTGGATGCCGCCAACACTGGGAGCCGTATCGAAGATGATGTAATGCAGTCCATCTTTGAAAAAGCGGTTAATTGAATGGCGAATGGCCGAGATGGGTTTATCCTGCGCGTTGAGCACGGTTTGTGCTGCCATCGTTTGCTGATCACCGGGCAGGAGATACAGCCCTTCCCGCCCCGAGAAGCGCACCCAGGATTGCACGAAGGTGGTCTCCTGTGGGGTCATGCCCATTGTGAGCAGATAAAACACGCCGGGTTCCGGGCTGCGGCCCAATGCAGTCGCTGATTGTCCCTGTGGATCGAGATCGATCAATAAGACCCGTCTTCCTTTTTGAGAGAGGCCATGAGCGAGGGAAACAGCAGTGGTGGTTTTTCCCACCCCGCCCTTTTGATTTGCGATACAAATTACTTTTGTGGACATTTCATTTCCTTGCTGAGAAGCCTGATTCTGGCATCGCTAACACAGTCGCTTCCACAGTAAAACAACAGCAATCCCAATCAGGATGGGAGCACAGAACAGAATCAGGCCAATCAATATCCCTTCAAACATCGGGGCTAGCCTTGCTTGTTTTCCGGCAGGGAAGCCATATCCATACTGGGGAGGAGTGTGGGATTCCTTGTAGCTTTACTTTCATCGGAACATGAAGAGGTTTCAGCAGGTTTGGTTTTCTCCCGGGACCAGCTCAAAATCAAGCGGTATGCCTTTGCAAGCAGCTTGCGTTGTTCCGGGGTGTATTCCTTGATTTCAGGAGGCGCATTGTTCGTCATGTTTTTCCTCCTGATTTTCTTCCGCACCCGTTTCCAACAAACCAAGCCTCTCCAATTCCTTGCGAATGATCAGGGCCGCCTGAGCCTTGGGCGCGCGGTATTCCTTCGTAGCCAGTTCGTACAGCGCACTGCGCTCCTGTTCCCGCAGATAAACAATTACTTTTGCCATAGTCTCCTTTCCGCGGCTTGGAATGAAAAAAAGCCGCGCATCGGCGGCTCTTTTAACATCTGGGTCTATGGTAATTGTATGGTTTAGACTACGACTATTCTACGAAATTGTGACAGACTAAAAACGATTTGGACTGTTGTTGTCTAAATCATTTTCTTCTGGATTGTGCATGTTTATATTTTTTCAATTCCCTGAGAAACTTAGTGCGCCATCCATAGAAGGTCTGGTTGGGGACCAGCGGCATTCCGGTTTCGGGAGCCGTGCCAAAACGTTCCTCCAGGAATTGCTGCAAAGTGACCGATGTGCCATGCGACTGCATGATCATCCAATCCCGCACAGCTCGAAATTGGGTGTCGTCCGGATGCTGGCTTTTCTTTCCGCCCCGCTTGCGTTCTCCGATAATAATCAACAATTCTTCAAGATCAGTCGTCGTAACGCCGGGTGGCATATTGTCCGATGACCCTTCATCTGGTTGAGACACTGGAATTTCTTCAAACTTGTGTCCCCATAGCTTTAGAAAAAATTCAAGTTTGCCGCCTGGCAGGGGCTTCCTTTTGAAAATCAGGAAACGCCTGCAAACGGCCCATTCAAGTACGCCGCCAAGCCCCATCCCCACCAGAATTAGAAACAAAATTCCAATGGTCACTCCGGCGACAATGACAACAGCCAGTTCATTGCCGAAGGAGGATTTCACAATATGGTGCAGACGGTCCAGCACTGAGTAAATGATCACCCCCAGACAAATGATGAGTATTACAAGGAGCAGTTTTCTTTTGGGAAAGCTAGAACCGCCCCGAATGGGAAGCTCTTGAGACATAGGGCGTTTATTTTACCCGAAAAATTTTTAAAAAAACTCGTAGTCCAACTCATAGGCATACGATAAAGAAACCATAGTGCCGCAGATTAAAAGGAATGCGGTACTTTAAAAACAGAATAGCGCCAGATAAC
>CAILWD010000464.1 GCA_903837815.1 uncultured Chloroflexota bacterium
CACCATGCCCAATGTGCCTGTCAGAAATTTCAGGTAGGGGCTGGCTTTCTTGAACCATTCACGCTCCAATTCGAGGTCGTAGACGCCTTTCTTCATGTCGCCATTGTTGAGGACGGGGAGCGGCAGGCGCGAATGTTCACACCACAGGACGAGGCGGAACTTTTCTCGAATCCAGGTTTTGGGATTGAACGCGCTGCGGTCAACGGGAAAGAAACTGAACAGGCGCGGACCTTCTTTGGCTTCGTCGGTGAGGACTTGCAGGAGGTCGGTGTAGGTTTTGTCCACTTGGGAGAGGATGCGGCGTGTGTTGACATTCATGTCATCCCGCAAGTCGCTTTTGAGTGAAGCAAATTCTGCTTGCAAGTCAGCAAGTGAGATTGACTGAGTAGCGGCGGGCGCGTTGCGGAGCAGTGAGTCAATGTTTTGCCATTCGTCGCAAACGGGACATGGAAACTCATTCCTGTTCTTGCGTTTGCTGTTCATCAATTTTTCAACTTCAAATAGACCCGTGCCAGGCGCATGTTTTCCGCAGGGTTCAATACACGGAACCATCACGTCACAGCGCAAGCCTTCCCAAAAACTTTCGACGAGGAATTTCACTTCGCGGGTCAACATGCCGAGCAGTCCTTCGGGATACGGCGAGCGGACGGTAATACGGACGTCGTTGCCCACGTGTTCAAGAAAGGCGCGGCTTTTGTATTCATCCTCCAGCACCAGCCCGCGCTGCCAGTGGACGCTGGCGTTGTAATCCACACTACCAAGGGAATATTTATGCAGGCGGACAATCAACTGGTAGAACAAGCCTTCCGCGCTGGCAGATTGACCGTTGCCCGCGTCCACGATATGACAGATTTGCGTTTGTTGGATGTCGCCAGACGCGGGAGAGGATTCCCATGCGGCGGAAAGATTTTGCGGACGGATATCGGGGACGAGTTGACCGATGAGGCTGAGGAAATCGTCGGGGCGGGTCTTAGACCCGCCCGTACGCGGATCAGCCACACGGTAGGAAAGATCGAAGCGTTCCATCAGGCGGAGAAAGATCGGGTGCAGATTCTTCTCATAGCGTGAATCCGCTGCTCTGGTTGTGTCATCCCACAAATGACTAAGACGTGAGAATTTCACCAAGCCGTGCGCGGCGCGCGTCGCTTCATCGTCGAGGACGTAACTCATGGCGGTGGCGAGCCAGTCGGGACGGAGGATGACGATGTCGCGCAGGGTCGGGTCGTTTTCGTAATGGGTGAGATGCCCGAGGCGGTGCGAGATGGTGATGAAGAGCCGCGCGATTTCATCATCCATGTTGCGGGCGCGACAGATGTCGAGGACATCGCGCAGGGGCAGATAGGCTTTGCCCGTTTCCTGCAAGGCAGCGCGGACATCGGCAAAACTCTTTGGCACGGAGCGACCGACTTCGGGCAGACTCGCAGCGACTTGGGCGATGGCACGTTTGAGTTCGTCAATGCCTTTGCGATTGCCTTGCGCGTCGGGCTTGCTTTCGACGAAGAAAAAGTCCACGACGGTATCACGCCCGAACAGATCCCACAGTTCCTGACGGTCAATATCGGGCTGACGCTGCTGCGGTCCGCCGTGTGTGGCGACGACGAGAATTTTCGCGCTCGGCTCGCGCCGCTTGACAAGTTGAATCCACTCTTTGACTTGTCCCGCCTGCGAACCTTCGCGCGGTTTCCAGACGACGAGATAGACAGCTGGCGCGCTGAAGAATAACTGGTGCGTGGGACGGTACACCCGCTGCCCACCAAAATCCCAGGCGTTGAGGGTGATGGTGGTTTGGGATTCGGTGGTGACGTTGAAGGATTGGATTTCTATGCCGTGGGTGGAGTCATGAGGTTGAAATGGTTTATCAAGTAATGCGTCGAGTAAGCAGGATTTTCCGACTTCACCTTCGCCAACGACTATAAGTTTGGATTCATAACTGGGAACTACTGCCCCAGCACGCAGGTAGAGTTTAATAGCTTCAGCACCTTGTTCATGAGCTTTGGCTAATTCAGAATTTAAGGGGTTTCCTTTTAACCCAATAACATCCAGTTGCTCGAGTTTAGCAATAGAAACAGGAAGATTTTGTAATTTACAGTTTTCAGCATAAAGAATTTTTAGATTTCTTAATTGGCTAATGGCGTCAGGAATACTTGTAATATCACTGCCTCCTGCGGGTCC
>CAILWD010000465.1 GCA_903837815.1 uncultured Chloroflexota bacterium
ATGGCGGCGCGAAGTGCCTAGAATGCCACGAACCAGCGGACGTCCCAGTCCGCATGACCAAGTTTGAGGCTGATGGCGGCTTCGATGAGGTGATCCGACCCGAAGCCTACCTCCCCTGCGAAGAAACCGAGACCGGCTTTCCCGAAGTGAAGGAAATTCCCCCCCTCGCAGCCAACTGGAAATGGCTCACAGGCGCGCTCATCGCTTTTGGGCTGTGGCTGGTGTTGGTAATCTTCTCGCCGCTCAAATCCTGATGAAATACTGGCAATACATTCACCTAAGCGGCTTTTCATCCAGCGCTGTGTAGAATTCCACGCACCCGATGATTTCTTCCGCCGCTGTTACAAGGCTGATCCACCCGTGGAAACACCGCCTATTTTTTGGGGTTTTGCAAATCCAGGATCATGTACCAGGCGTATTTTCGCAAAAAGGGAAGCAACCGCATTACCGCATTGTCCATTCCCTCCAGGAAACGAAGCAACCCCTTGAAGAAAAACATATTACTAAAGGGAACCGCTAACAATGCAAACAGGTAATAATATTTACCGCTCACCTTCTCGAAATATTTTTCCGCCAGGAGAATATCCTTTTGAAGCAATGGGTGCTCATCTGCTGTCCGCAGAGAAGGAGTCAAACGACGATACAGGTTGATAAGAGGGTTATGCCCCAAAGGCTCCAAAAAAATTGCGCGCCCGCCGACATCCAGCAACCTGGCGATCTCTTCATAAGACTTTAAAATATCCAAATGATGAATGATGGCCGTACCAATGACCATATCAAAGGACTTATCTTTAAACTCTGTTGCCTCGGCATTCATGGCATAAAAACTGGCAGTAAAATCGGTCTTCTCGATCTGCTCCCGGGCAACTCGTACGCCCTCTTCCGAAATATCAATCCCCGTCAAAATCGCGCCCATGCCCAACCATTTGACCGAATCATTACCAACGCCGCAACCAAATTCAAGCAGCCTCTTCCCGCGACAACTTTGCTCGATCATACTGCCATACGCGGACTCGGCGCTATCCATAATCACATAATATTTTTCCGACCCGGAGCGATCCTCGTTTTCGTCGCCGAACAGATTATCGTGAAAGTCCTTTTCCCTTTGGAGACGATCATTTGACATTTTTTCCTGCCTTAATTTGTACAGGGGATGTTTTTATTTTAATTTGGCATTATAACATACTGCTAAAATCACAGATCTCAAAGCTAGAGCGGCTTCCCGTGAAGCGCCTCATAAAACATCACGCGCCCAATCACCTCCTCCATCACGACCAGCAGGAAAAGAAAGGAACTGGCACACACGCCAGATCGATTCGACGCGAAGAGCAGAATCGCCGCCTCAAGCATTGCCGCTGCGCTCAGCCCCACCCGCAAGCTGGTGACCGACCATCGGGCTTTGGGTTTCGCTGAAAGAATCATCGCCAGTTCCACAACCAGTAACACCGCGACGACTCCCCAGTCCAACCTTCCTCCACCCAAAAGAACATTCATCACCGATTGTCCCAACAACGCCGCCGTGACAAAAAATCCCGTCGTTGTGCGCCATGTGTCCCATGCAGGCATGACGTGCAGACGATAGACCTTTGCCATGCTGTAGACAAACGCCGCGCCCAATAAGGCAGTGACCCATTTTATTTCGGGCACAAAAATCCCTGCGAACCAACTCGCGCCGAACAAACCAGCCGTCAAAATCTCGCGGCTCAACCACGACTTCTTCAAATGAAACGGCGCGCGCCACGCATTGCGCTTCGCGCCGAGATGGGCAAACGAGAAGAATCCGCCAATCGCCAAACTCACGCCGATAAGCAAATATTGGATCAGCGGAATCGTGTCCGTCATCCACAATCCCGCCCAAGCCATGCCAGCGGACATTTGTGCCAGCAAAGTAAACGCCACCAGTGAAGTTTCGCTTTTTTGCTTCTTCGGTCTGATCTCCTCGGAATTGCCAATCACCTTTTCCAAAGAATTGCTCATCGCCCTATGCGGCTTGACCGCCAAATGAGGCTCCGTCCGCGAGTTATTTGGCAAAGGGAAGGGATGCTCCGTTGCAGGAATTTCCCATAGCATTCGCCCTTCGACTTCGCTCACATTGTCCCGATGCTCTTTCGGGAGGGCGGACACTTCCACGAAATTCAAAACACGCATCGGACATGCCGCCACACACGACGGAGGCAGCCCCGCATCAATGTTGTCGAAGCAAAAATTACACTTCGCCATTTGTCCCAAGTCGGGATTGTAGCGCGGAGCATTGTACGGGCAAGCCCAAGAGCAGTAACCGCATCCCATACATTTATCAGGGTCAATGTAAACAATCCCATCGGGACGGTGGACATACGCATCGGTGGGACATACCCCCGCGCACTTGGGATGTTCGCAATGATTGCAGGCAATGGACAGGTTGTAGGCAAAGACCGAATTTTCCCAAATGGTTGGGGCGGGTCTTTCGAATTGATTCGAATCCCCGATCTTTGCGAAAGACCCGCCCCCTACCCACTCCCCGCCCGAAACCTCAACCACCCGCCGCCACATCACGCCGACAGGCAGATTATTTTTATCCTTGCACGCTTCCTGACAGGCTTTGCAGCCCGAACACGCACTTGAGTCGAAGGTGAAGGCGTAGGTCATGAAGAACCCCGTTGAGCGTTGAACGTTGAACGTTTTTGTTTTTCACGTTCAACGTTCAACCCGTAACGTTCAACCTCCACCATAATCGTATGCTGCGCCGACCCAAACGCCAGCGGAGTCCATCTATGGGACGTGAGCACGTTGATACAGCCGCCGTGGTCAACGCCGTTGGCATCGGGTTTCCACCATGCGCCCTGCGGAATGTCCACTACGCCAGGCATGATTCGTGGTGTGACTCGGGCCTGAATGACCATCTCGCCCAGCTCATTCCACACGCGGACAAGGTCGCCGTCGTGGATGTCTCTTGCGGCGGCGTCTATCGGGTTGATGAAAATTCTTTGGGGAAATGCCTCTTGCAGCCAGTCATTGTTGGCATGTGTGGAATGTACCCGCGCCAGCGTGTGATGTCCGATGGCTTGGAGGGGGAAAACCTTTTTTGACACGGATTGGACGGACGGACACGGAGTCTCACGGATTTCTTTTTGATTTAAAGAAAATCCGTGAGACTCCGTGAAATCCGCCTTGTCCGTGTTCAGGTTTTGAAACCCAGCTAACCACTGAGACACAGAGGCACGGAGTTTTTCTTTTGATTTTCTCGGTGTCTCCGTGACTCCGTGGTTAATTGCATTTTGACCTAAAGAAAATCCGTGAGACTCCGTGAAATCCGCCTTGTCCGTGTTCAGGTTTTGAAACCCAGCTAACCACTGAGACACAGAGG
>CAILWD010000466.1 GCA_903837815.1 uncultured Chloroflexota bacterium
CTATAGATGTCGAGGTTGCCGTTGCGTTCCGACTGGTAGGCGATACGGAAGCCCTCAGGCGACCATGTGGCGTTTACAGTCTTGCCGTCATTGGTAATGCGTTGCAGGTTTTCGCCGGTGGCGTCGATGATATACAGGTCAGTGTTGCCGTTTTCCTCGGCGATGAAGGCAATCTGTTTGCCGTTTGGCGACCAGGCAGGGAAAGTCTCATCGATGGGCGTGGTGGTCAACTGATACTCATTGCCCGTTTCGGAGTCGAGGATGAAGATGTCCCAATTGTTGTTGCGGTTGCTCTGAAATACCAGGAACTTCAAATCGGGCGAATAGAAGGCGTTGACGTCGTCCGCGGGGTCGCTGGTAATTTGGACTTCCTTGCGCGTGTTCTTATCGATGGTGAACAGGTCGAAGTTACCGTTGCGGTCGCTTTGGAAAACGACGGTCTTCGCGTCTGGGCCATACATCGCGTTGGTGTTGTTAGACTGGGTGTTGGTCAATCGCGCGGGCATTCCGCTGCCATACAGGTCGGTGGTGTAGATCTCCACGTTGCCGTCGCGGTTGCTTTGGAAAACGATGCCCGAATCATTTGGCGCGCGGCTTGGGCGGCTGTCCACAGCCGCATCCTTCGAGAGATTGTAAAGCTGGAAGCCAGGCTGACCTTCGATACCGTCCAGACGGTAGACTTCAAGGTTCTCGTCGCGGAAGGTGTGGAAGATCAAACACTGGATGCATGGCTCGTTCCTTGCGGGAGCCACCGCCGGCAGGGAAGAAGCTGTCTTCGTCAACTGATTGCAGGAAGTCATGGCGGCAGTAGCGGCCACGCCTTTTCCATCAGTGATGGAAAGGGTCAGGTAGACGCCGTAGGAAGTGTTGACCGTGATCTTCAAGTTTTCGCCGGCTTTCAGTTGGAAGGAATCAGCCTGCACTACTTTGCCCGTGTCATCCGTGATTTGATAGGCATTCGGCGCGGACATGTCGCCACCGTTGTTGGTGATGACAAAGTCTGCCTGGGTGCTGTTAGACACGCAGGAACCGACCGCGCTCAAATCTGATGATTTGTTACAGGTTGTTGTGGACGCCTCTGTACTTGTGCCTTTGTCATCGGTGACGGACAGGGTCAGTGCGCCGTATACTCCGCTGGTTGAGACAGTCAAACTCTCGCCTGCCTTCAATTGGAAGGGGTCGGTCTTCACCGCGCTGAACGCGCTGTCTTTGACGGTGTAGGTGTACGGCTTCGGCATGTCGCCGCCGTTGTTGGTGATGATGAAGGTCGCCAGCCCGCTATTATCCACGCAGGAGCCGACCAGCGTCAACTTGGGCAATTTGACACAGGTGGTCATGGCAGCGTCTGTGCTTGTGCCTTTGTCGTCGGTAATGGATAGGGTCAACGTTCCGTAGACTCCGCTGACAGAGACGGTAAGCTTCTCTCCAGACTTCAATTGGAAAGTTTCAGTCTTGACCGTGTTAACAGCGCTGTCTTTGATGGCGTAGGTGAAGGGCTTGGTCATGTCACTGCCACTGTTGGTAATGATGAAGTTGGCCAGCCCGGTATCGTCCACACAAGCGCCGGTGACGGTTAACTTCGGCGATTTGGTGCATGTCGTCGTGGCGGCATCGGTGGATGTGCCCTTGTCGTCGGTGATGGACAGGGTCAACGTATCGTAGATTCCACTGACGTTAATCGTTGCCGAATCACCGGACTTCAATTGGATATTGTCGGTTTTCACCACCTTGCCCGTGCTGTCCTTGATGGCGTAGGTGTAGGGCGCGGTCATGTCACTTCCGCTGTTGGTGATGACGAAGGTTGCCAACCCGCTGTCATTCGCACAGGCGCCTGTGGCGGTCAGTTTGGGAGAACTTTCCTTTGCGCATGTGGTCGTGGCTGCATCGGTGGACGTGCCTTTGTCGTCGGTAATCGACAGGGTCAGCACGCCGTAGACTCCGCTGGCAGAGACAGTCAAACTCTCGTCTGCCTTCAATTGGAAGGTGTCAGTCTTGAGTATGCCTCCGCTGCTGTCTTTGAGGATGTAGGTGTAGGGCTTGGTCATATCGCCGCCGCTGTTGGTGATGGTAAAAGAAGCGTTGGCTGTGTTGCCAGTGCAGGCGCCGATGGCGGTTAATTTCGGCAGGAGCGAGGTATTCGTCGGCGTGACAGTGGGCGTAAAGGTAACGGTTGGGGTGGTTTCGGGTGTGTTGGTAGGCGCAGGACGTTTGGCGCAGGAACCAACCGTGCTTAATGTCACCGAGGAAAGGAAAGATGTGCGGTAGGTGACCGTCATGGTCGCATAACCCGCGCCTTTGATCGAAACTTTTCCGCCTGCCGGTAGATCGACATTTCCACTCTGGGCGGGGTCTGACAGATTGTAGAATCCATCGCTGACTGCACCGGAGATGTTGGTGATGACGAAAGTCGCGCTCAGGTCGGTGTTACAGAATACCTTAAGATCCAACTGCCCGTCCAGAATTTCAACTGTCGGTGTGACGGTGGGCGTGAAGGTCGGAGTGTAAGTGGGCGTGAGGGTCTTTGTAAATGTAGGCGTGGGGGAAGGACCTTCTGTATTGGTGGCGGTGGGGGTCTTGGTGGGTTTGGGAGTTTTGGTGGATGTAGGCGTGGGTGAAGGCCCCTCGGTATAAGTGGGCGTGGGGGTCTTGGTCGAAGTGGCAGTCCGCGTGTTTGTGGGTGTGGGAGATGGACCGGGTGTCACGGTGGAGGTGGGGGTCTTCGTGGCCGTAGCCGTGCGGGTGGCTGTCGCAGTTTTGACGGGAGTCGATGTTGCAGTGGGCGTATTGGTTGGCAACGGAAGACAAGTGCCGGTGGCGCCCAAATTCACCACTTCCAACTCCGAAGTGGAATATTGAACGGTGACCGTCGCATTCCCCGCCGTGTTGAATGAAATGCTTTCATCCGCACCCAGGTCGAACGACACGGTTTGCGGGGATTTTCCAGGCTCGCTGATGGTGTACGTCCCACCCTTCATGGGGCCGCCGTTGTTGGCGATGCTAAAAGTGGCGGATAAGTCCCTGTTGCAGGCGACGCCAAGCCCAAGATAGGGGTCCGGCTCTGCGGGAGTGTTTGTCGGGGTTGGGGTTGACGTGGCTGGAGCGACTGCTGCCGCGCCGGCTTTGGCTGCGCAGGTGGCATCCGCCTTCGCAACGCCAGCGCCGGGGTGACCGGGTCGCTGATTGACAACAATGGAGACTTTGACGCCGGGATAAGGTCCAAGCACAACCACAATCGATTCACCCGCTCCAAGCGTGATGCTTCCACTCGAAGGTGAAACACTCACTCCGGGCGCAGTGGCAGACCAGGTCGTAGGTCCTTGCATTGCGGAGCCGCCATTCGTGATGGTAAATTCCACTTGTCCAGTGCTTGCATTGCACGCGCCGCTTACCTTGATGGTCGATTTATCCCATGCATCGGAAGCGCCTGGGGAGGTGGGTGTAGGCGTGGGAGTGGCTGTAGCGACTTCACCGCCAGTCGACTCAATAACCGGGGTTGGGGTTGGCGTATCGGTGGGGGAGGCCGCAACTGGGGGTTCGGTGGCCGGGGCTTCCGCCGTTGGAGATTCAACCGGCGCTTCCACAACCGGGGGGTCGGTCGGAGGGGCTTCCACTACGGGAGGATCGGTTGGAGGCGCTTCCACCACTGGAGCTTCGGTTGCATCCCCCATGCCCCCTGTCCCTTCGGCGAAATTGGCAGGCGCACAGGAAGCAAGCAACAGCGACAGGATGACCGCCAGCGAGATAACATTCAAAACATTAAAGTGGGACTTTCTCTTCATACGACCTCTGCTTTCTAATTGCGGCGATTACGCCAGAGAACAATTACAATGACCAGAATCCCAAAAAGAATCATGAATGGCGACCATTGGCGCAAGCCGCCTGCGGTTGCCGTTAAGGGGGTTGGACCTGTGGGGAGTAGGGTCGCGATACCGATTAACATTAGGGCAACAAAGCCGCCAGCCAGCGCCAGGCGAGGCATGTTCCAATTCCAAATAAAACCTTTATCAGGTGTGCGTTTCGCCCGCTGCTCTTTTTTCCACTCCACCATTAGACGGCTGTGGATGCGCGCTTTGGCTTTGCTATTCGTGCGGGCTTTTCTCGAAGCCGATTTCATGCGGAGAACTGCTTTTTGCAATTCAGCCAGTTCGTCGCCTGTCGCTGACGCCTGCGCATTCGATTCACCGTCGTCCGATAAAACCAGGTCGGTGAATGCCGCCAGTCGATCGTCCAGTTGTTTTTCGTCGAATAATTCAGGCATGGTCTCCCTCCATTTTCTTTGTTAGCGCCGCCATTGAACGCCGAAAGAGGGACTTGGTCGCTTCGAGCGAGTGCCCGTTGCGGAGCGCGATTTCGTTGAAGGGTATCTCGTCCACAAAGCGCATCAGGAGAATATCCTGGTAGTTTTGGGGGAGTGTCCCAAGCGCCTGTTGGACGGCGGCCAGGTCCTCCTGGCTGTTTTCGATGCGGTTGGTTGGGTTGGGTGAATTTCGTGTCACGACTTCCTCGTAATCATCCTGTTCGGTCAGCCCGGATTTATGTGAACGGTAGTAATCGACGATCTTGCGGTGGGTGATTGTCCACAACCAGGTGCTGAATTTTGCCTGACCTCTGAAACCGTTGAGCGACTTCAACACGGCGATGAAAATTTCCTGTGTTACATCCTCGACGTCGTTTTCCGGGATCTTGAAGCGCACTCTTGCCAGCACATTGGGAAAATAGCGTTCATATAGCAGGGCGAAGGCGTCCTGTTTTCCTTTTTGCGCCAGGAGCACCAGTTCTTCATCGCTGGGAGAGGGAGTGTTCAGGGACAATTTTCCAAGGTTTATCATATTAGTCGGTTTCCGGTGACAGAAAGGGTCTGCGAAAAGGGAAGGGCAATCTCGTCGACAATATTGCTATAGAATGACAAAAACTGTCAATGGGAGAATGGTTTGCCTAAATCCAGATGAAATGCGCTAGAATAAGAACGGCATTCTTACACCATGAGAGCAAGGAGTTGTATATCAATTATGACTAAAAAATTGAATCGATCCCGTACTCTTGCTTTTTGGGCAGTCTGTCTGCTATTGCTGACAGGCTGCCAGCCGGCAGCCGAACCGACAACCGTAGCAGCCGTTGCCACAGAGCCACCCCAGCCAGCCAGCCAGCCTGCCGTTCCCGAAGCGACAGCGCTCCCTACTGAAAAAAGCCCCACTGCCATTAATTCCAATATCCATCTCGACCCTGCCCTGACTGAAGATGCCGACTCTATCATGGTCAGCAGTTACGTTTATGAAGGGCTGGTCAGGCTGGATGCGAACGGTGCTCCGCAACCCGCACTGGCTGAATCCTGGGTGATCTCGGACGATCAGTTGGATTACATTTTTACTTTGCGCGGCAACGCGGCATTTAGCGACGGCACAGTCGTCACACCGGATGTGGTTGTGGAGAATTTTAATCGCTGGTTCGACCCGCAGCATCCTTTGCACGGCAATGGCAATTATGCGACCTGGCAAAAACTCTTTCTCGGTTTCCTCGGCGAAAAGGGAGCCGACAAGCGTCCCGTTTCCACGGTGGACGGCATTCAAAAGGTGGACTTTAATTCGATTTTGATCCATCTCAACCGTTTGGAGCCGAACCTGCTGACCTACCTTGCCAACCCCGCTTTTGTCATCCTGAAGCCTGAAACCCTCTCCGCGGACGGTTCCTACGGCGGGCGGAACAGCACCATCATCTCCAGCGGACCTTATGTGGTCTCTTCCTGGGATGATAGCGGCTTGGCTCTCAGTCCCAATCCAAAGTATTGGGGAGAAAAGCCGCAAGACGAGTTGAAATTCATCTGGAAGTAGGGAGTTCGAAGTCTCTGCCGTAAAATCGGGAGAAATAAAATCCCCCGGATGCCATCAGCATCCGGGGGATTTGGTTTTTCAGGCGAATTTTTAGGGCTTCCAAACAGGTTCGCTGGCGTTTTGCCCGTCGAGGGAGATTCGTTTGACGGTCTCGCCGTTCAAATTGATGACTTGTATCTCGTCGCTTCCATTGCGATTTGTTTGAAAGGCGAGGTGTTGCCCATCCGCTGACCAGCTTGGGCTGCCGTTGTTGCCGGGCGGCACAGTCAACTGGCGAGGATTGCTCCCATCGGCATTGATCACAATTACGTTTTCAGCGCCGACTTCGCCGGAAATGTAGAGGATGCTTTGCCCATCCGGCGACCAGGCTGGGTAGTCGTCCCTGCTGTTGTTGGCGGTCAGGCGCTGGATTTCGCTTCCATCTGCCCTCATGCGATAGATTTCGGGGTTGCCGTCGCGCCAGGAGGTGAAGGCAATCCATTGGCTATCCGGCGACCAGGCGGGGCTGCCATCCGGGGTTGAATCTGCGGTCAGGCGTTGGACATTGTTGCCGTTGACATCCATTCGATAAACGTCTGCGCTGCCATCGCGGTTGGAGACAAAGGCGATCCACTGACCATCCTTCGACCAGACCGGGCGCGCTTCCATGGCGGCGTTGTCGGTCAAGCGGAAGGATGCTGCTTCGTTGATGTTTATTTTATAGAGTTCGAAGTTTCCATCGCGGAATGATTCGTATGCCAGGTAGGCCCCGTCTGGCGACCAACTGGGCCACCAATCTTTGGCGGGGTCATTGGTCAATTGCCTGACCGACCCGTCGCTGACGTTGACCACATAGACATCCCAATTGCCGTTGACATTTTCCGCATAGGCGATATATTGCCCGTTGGGAGACCAGACCGGGCTGTTTTTCTCTGCTCCGTCATGGGTCAAGGTTGCCGGCTGGCTGCCATCCAGGTTTGCCACCACCACTTCGCTCGTCCCATTTTCCTCCGAAATATAAGCCACCACGCCAGACGGTTGAGGGGCGTCTACGGGGGTAGGTTGGGAAACAATTTCCGGGTCAGGGGTCGGGGTGGGTTC
>CAILWD010000467.1 GCA_903837815.1 uncultured Chloroflexota bacterium
CCGATGTTGATCACCGCCTGGCTCTTGGGCGTCGTCTCCACTCTGATGATGGGCATTGCCAAAAGCCTGCCGCTTTATCTGGTGGGTCTGGCGTTGTACGGCGTGACCGCATTTGTGGCTTCGCCGCTCAGTAGTTATGTCACCGCCGCGCGCGGAAAATGGGAAGTCGGTACGGCGCTCTCGCTGACCACCGCCACCTATAACCTCGGCATGGCGCTGGGTCCCGCTTCTGGCGGCTGGATCGCGGAAAACTACGGAATGCGGATGAGTTATCTGGTTGCCTTCGGGATTTTTGTCGTGTCGTCGGTCTTGCTCTTTTTCATCGAAGCGCAACCACTCGACCATCACGACCCTGCCGCGCCGCCGCCCAACTTGTGGAACAACTTCCGCTTCATCAGTTTTGTGGCGATTTTCGCCTTCGCCACCTTTGCCGCCTACCTTCCCCAACCATTGACCCCGAACTTTTTGAAGGGTGTGCGCGAGTTGTCCCTGACCGAAACGGGCTGGGTCTTTTCGGCGGGCGCGTTGGGCAACTCCCTGCTGGCGCTGGCATTTAGCCGAGTCAAGCCGCGCAACGGATTTTTAGTCGCGCAGTTTTTGGTTGCCCTGTTTGCCATGCTCATCTGGCGCGGCATGGGAATGCCCATCTTCATGCTTGGCTATTTCCTCCTCGGCGGATTCCGCGTGATGCGCCCAATGGGAATGGCGCAGGCAAGAAGCCTTGTCCACACCTCGCAGATGGGGCTGGCGTACGGCGCGATGGAAACCGTCTCTTCGGTCATCTTCATCATCGCCCCGCCGATTGCTGGCTTCATTTTTGAACGCGACCCGTTCTTCATCTACCCGCTGGCAATGGGATTGATTGGCGTCTCGATTGTAGTCAGCTACATCTTTTCGCCTCGTAACTCGTAACTCGTATCTCGTAACTTACAACTCGGAGTCCCCATGTTCGAAATCCTCCCCTTCACCCTTGGTCCCGTCGCAACAAACGCCTACCTCGTCGCTGACCCTGAAACAAAAGAAGCCGCAGTCATCGACCCCGCCTGGGACGGGCACATCATCCTCAAAGCGGCGCAAGATCGCGGCTGGCGTATCGGTCACCTTTGGTATACGCATGCCCACTTTGATCACATCGGCGGAGCCGCTCAAATCGCCGACGCGCTGAATCCCTTGCCTCTGGTTGCCCTCCATCCCGATGACCATGTCCTCTGGCGGGCGGGCGGCGGTGGATCCGCTTTCGGCTTCGATATCGACCCGGGTCCCGAACCGACGATTGACTTCCAGCAGGGAATGAAACTCCAGCTTGGCTCGAACGAGTTTGAAGTCCGCCATACGCCGGGGCATACCAAAGGTTTGTGCGTGTTTTATGTCGCCAGCGCAAAGGTCTGCTTCTGCGGCGATTTGATTTTCAACGGAAGTGTGGGTCGTACCGACCTGCCCGGCGGCGATTGGGATACGCTGGTAAACAGCATCCGCACCCAGATTTTCACCCTGCCCGATGAAACCCGATTATTATCGGGTCATGGAACTGAAACGACTGTGGGGGAGGAAAAACAATATAATCCGTTTGTCGGAGGATCGCTATTATGAAACGCGCAGTCAGTATCAGCCTCGGCAGTTCAAAACGCGACAAAAGCGTGAAGGTCAACCTCAACGGGCAGGAAATTCTGGTTGAGCGCATCGGCACAGATGGAGATATCGCCAAAGCGCGGCAAATGTATCTCGATTTGGACGGCAAGGTGGACGCCTTCGGCGTGGGCGGCGTGGATTTATATCTCCGCCTCGACGACAGAGAATATCCGCTTCGCGCCGCCCTGAAGCTGGTTGCCGGCGTCAGGCAGACTCCACTTTGCGACGGGCGCGGACTTAAACACACCCTCGAGCGGCGCGTCTTTCAGCTCGCAAAGTCCCAGATTGGAAATATCCGCTTCAAGCAGGCGTTTATCCCTGTGGCAGTCGACAGGATCGGGCTGGCAGAGGCGGTGGCAGAGGTTGCAGACCAAACCGTCTTTGGCGATTTGATGGTCGGGATTGGCATTCCGCTCCCCATTTATGGAATCAAAAACTTCAAGCGCGTGGCACGGGTTATGCTCCCCATCGTCGGACGATTCCCGATGAGCATGATTTTCTATGGCAGCGATGGCGCAGAGCAAAAACCGAAATACGTCAAATACTTCGAAGAATCGGATTTGCTCGCGGGCGATTTTCTTTTTATGCGGAAATACATGCCGCCCAGTTTGCAAGGCAAAACCATCATCACCAACACCACCACCACTGACAACATCGCCCTGCTCAAAGAGCGCGGCGCAAAGACCGTCATCACCACCACCCCGCGCTACGATGGACGGACCTTCGGCACAAACATGAACGAAGCCATGCTCACAGCCTACGCGGGCAAAGGCAGGCGGTTGACCGACGATGAATTGAATGGGCTGATCGACGAACTCGGAATCAAGCCCACCGTAACGCATTTTTAGGCGAAGGCGAAAATAACAATATGCGACCAACATATCTCCAGGTCAACCTTGCTCAACTCAGGCAAAACCTCGATCACATCCGCGCGAAGGTTGCGCCCGCCAAAGTCCTGGTCGTTCTCAAAGCCAACGCCTACGGTCACGGGGTGGATGGCGTTGCGCCCTTCATCGCACCCTATGCCGACTACATCGGTGTGGCAACTGTGGAGGAGGGCATTCACCTGCGGGAACTGGGAATCCAAACCCCGATTCTGGTGATGGGAGGGATTCTGCGCGAACAACTGCCCGACTTCTTCGAGCACGACCTGACCCTCGCGGCTTCTTCGATCGACCTGTTGACTGCCGCTGACCAGTTGGCGGAGTCCACCCGCAGGCGGATTAAAGTCCACTTGAAGATCGATACCGGCATGGAGCGCATTGGCGTCCGCGAGTACGAGGCTGAAGCGTTGATCGAGAAATCTCTAGCGTGTAGCCAGTTTGTAAATATCGAAGGGATTTTTACCCATTTTGCCAACTCCGAACTCGAAGATGCTCAATTGAAGAAGACAATGGTAAGCGCCGCTGTGCAGTTGGAACGTTTTCAGGAAGTTTTGTATATTTATGAAAAGCGCAGCGTACCACACCCTTCGATTCGCCACACGGCAAATTCGGGAGCCACCCTGCGGTTGCCACAAAGTTATTTCGACATGGTACGCCCCGGCGTTTTATTCTATGGCGTTTACCCCGAACGCGACATCGAGAGGACGATCGAAGTCAGACCTGCGATGACCTGGAAATCGAAGGTCGTGTTCAGCAAGATTACAAAACCCGGGCGGGCTGTCAGTTACGGGTCTTTGTGGCAGGCTGAGGCTGAGACTCGAATCGCCACCATCCCCTGCGGATATGGCGACGGCTATTTTCGTCGAAGCACAAATCAAGGGCGGGTCATCATCAAAGGCAAATCCTATCCGCAGGTGGGGCGTGTCTGCATGGACCAGTTCATGGTCAACGCTGGCATGGATGATGTTGGAGTCGGAGACGAAGTGACATTGCTCGGCAATGGCATTGCCCCCGAAGAACTGGCGGATTGGGCTGGCACCAACGAGTATGAGGTGATGACGAGTATCAGCGCCCGCGTGCCGAGGGTGTTTGTGGGTGGGGTACAATAGCCCGACTTGATTCGTGCGGGGGTTGGGCCTCCGCGCGAACGAAATATTTGTGAGGTGAATTTTGAATCGGAAGGTAAAAGATTATCTGGTTTTGTTTGGAGTTGCGGGTGTGATCATTGCGCTCGATCAATGGACGAAGTGGCTGGTGCGCGAGAATATTGCATTTGGTTCGCAATGGCTCCCTGAGTGGTTGATGTGGCTTAGCCCCTATGCGCGATTTGTGCATTGGTATAACAGCGGCGCGGCGTTTGGCATGTTCCA
>CAILWD010000468.1 GCA_903837815.1 uncultured Chloroflexota bacterium
ACTGCCGAGCCCGTGTCGTGACATGCGGGAAGCACGATCTTGACTCCGCCCGCGCCTGTTTCTGCTGCGACGTCTGGGAGTAGAGTCCCTATCAGTGTGCCAGGATCAGTTACGGGGTGGAAGAGATGCGACGGGATGTTCAGCGCATCCAGCACTGGAGTCGCCCAATCCCGTTTGCGTGGATCGAGGCATTGAGTCGTCGTCGCATGGGTGAATTCGTTGGTGATCTCTCCGCTCAGAAAATAATTGAACAGGTCGGGGACGGTGAGAAAGGTCTTTGCAACATCCAGCAGCGGGGACTTTTGCAGCGACATCGCCAGCAGTTGATAGAGCGTATTGATTTGCATAAACTGAATGCCTGTGCTGGCAAAGATTTCGGCGCGGGGCACGCGTTTGAAAGCCTCCTCCACCATGCCTTCGGTGCGGGCGTCGCGGTAATGGAAAGGATTGGAAAGGAGTGAGCCGTTCCTGTCAAGCAGGGCAAAGTCCACTCCCCACGTATCGAGACCAATGCCTTCGAGTTTTGCTCCATGTTTGACAGCAGATGCTATGCCGCTTTTGATCTCGCTCCACAAACGCAAAACATCCCAGTGCATACCGTCGGGCAGCCGTACGGGACCGTTGCCAAAACGATGAACTTCATTCAGCGAAAGTTTGCCGCCTGAGAGCGAGCCAATGATTGCACGTCCGCTTTCAGCGCCGAGGTCAAGAGCAAGGTAATTGAGTGGGGTGGTCATGGTTTAGTCCAGGTGAAAATATTCTTCGAGTTCAACGAACGTCTCATCGGGACGCGCGTTTGCATCCATAAACGGCGACATGAATTCCTGCCAACGCGTGTTGATTTCTTTGGCAGCCATTTTCGCCTGTGCCACCGAGAGACTTTCCTCTGTTTCAAAGTAACCGAAGATCAAGCCGTCTTCGCGTAAAAATAATGAATAATTATGCCAGCCGGTTTCACGCAGCGCATCCAGCATTTCGGGCCAGACGTGCTTGTGATATTCCTTGTATTCTGCCAGACGGTCTTTGCGGACTTTGAATTGAAATCCAACACGTTTCATGGATGCCACTCCTGACTTGTAAATTATCACTTCGGCAATCAGCGTCACGCAAGCCAACTGCCGAAGTGATCTTCAAACTTTACTTACTTCGGTGTTCGACTTTGGCTTACCAATCGAAGTTGTCGATGTTCTCGGCGTTGTAGATGAAGGGCGAGCCGTAGAGGACGTTGAGTCCGAGGTCGGGGTCGTTGCCAATGGTGTATTCGCCAAGGCGTCCAGCGGAGAAGGTCTCGCCTTCTTTGCCTTCGATCTCGCCGGTGGCAAGAGCGTGCAAAGCGTAGATGGAGAGGTAGCCAAGGTCAAGCGGATTCCACAAAGCGAACTGCGGGGCGGCGCCACTCTTGACGTATTCGCGCATCTGGTTGGGGGTGCCAAGACCAGTGACCATGACCTTGCCGATCAAGCCGGCGTCGGTGACAGCGCGGGCAGAGGCGGCAATACCGACGGTGGTCGGGGCAATGATGACTTTCAGGTTGGGGTACTTGGTGAACAAAGCCTGGGCTTCGTTGTAGCTCTTGGTGTCATCGTCGTCGCCGTACACAACTTCGACCAATGTCAGCTTGGAATATTCGGGCTTGGCAAGTACTTCCTTCATCACTTCGATCCAGGCGTTCTGGTTCGGGGCGGTGGAGGTGGCACTCAGGATCGCGATTTCGCCGCCATCGGCGCCGGCGAGGTCAGCAGCCATCTGAATTTCGATTGCGCCGATGTCATACAACACAGCCTGGTTGATGTGGAAGACGCGTCCATCCTTGCCGATTGCGGAGTCGAAGGTGACGACGGGGATGCCGGCATCCATGGCTTCCTTGCCAGTGGGGACGAGGGCATCGGAGTCATTGGCGGAAATCGCCAGACCACTGACCTTCTGAGCAATGAGGGAGTTCAACAATTGGATTTGCTCCGTGGCGTCGGCGTTGGCTGAACCCTGGTAAAGAACGGTCACGCCCAATTCGCCAGCGGCTTCCTGCGCGCCCTTGTTCGAGGTATCGAAGTAGGGGTTGCCGAGGTTCTTGGGAACCAGAACAAAGGTTAGGTCGGCGGGCGCTTCAACGGCAGGCGCTTCCGTAGCGGCGGGTGCTTCAGCAGGGGCTTCGGTAGCGGCAGGCGCTTCGGCGGCTGGGGCTTCAGCAGCAGGAGCCTCAGCGGCAGGTGCTCCACATGCGCTCAACAACATGCTGAGGGCGACGAGAGCGGTCAACAAAACGAACAGCGAACGTTTCATACTCTTTTTCTCCTTCTTGGAAATTTTTAGAGTTTTCAAGTCAACAAGCGCGCGCTTGTTGCAACTTGCGTGGGGAAGGATGCGCCTTAGACATTTGCAATCACTGCGGCGCGAGACCAGAAGAAAAACACGAAGAACAGGATGAAGATCAACAGGAAGATGAGGGCGGAAAATGCCGAACGCCAATTGAAATTTTTTCCTGCAGCCGATAATTGGTTGACCAGACTGGGGATGAGGATGGAAAGAATTAACAGCAAGCCGATGGCGATTCCCTGCACCTGCCCCTGAATGTTGATCAATCCCATGCCGAAGCGCATCAAGCCAATTAGTAGCAGAGAAAGCGCAGCACCGTACATCGTGCCTTTGCCGCCGTTGATGTCCACCCCGCCAAGCACGGCGGCGGTGATGACGGCAAGTTCGAGTCCTGTGCCGTTGTCGGGACGGGTGCTGCCAAAACGCGCGGCGAGAATCAAACCCGCCAGCGAAGCCATGAACCCAGAAAGGGTGTACAAAATGAATTTGATCTTCGCAACCGGAATTCCCGAATAGTTGGTGGCGTTTTCATTGTTGCCGATGGAGTACAAATAACGCCCAAAGGTGGTGCGATGCAGAACCAACCCGAAGATGACCGCCATAAAAAAGAACAGTGCAACCGAGAATGGGACGAGAGTCTCGAAGACTTTTCCCTGCCCAAAGTAGGTGAAGGCTTCGGGATATCCGCGAGCTGCCTGGTCGCCGAGGAAACCGTAGGCGAGCCCGCGATAAAAGGCGTAAGTGCCAAGCGTGACTACCAGCGCAGGCAGTTTGACCTTTGAAACCAGGTAGCCATTCAACATACCGCCCAGCGTGCCAAGCAGAAGCGCAACTCCAGCCGCCACCCAGATATTGACTCCCATATTATGCAGCAACCCCATGAAGGAGGCGCTCATTCCCATATTGGACGCCACCGAAAGGTCGATATTACCAGTGATGATGATGAAAACCATCGGCAGCATCATCAAGCCGATTTCCATGAAGTCGGAGGAAGTGCGCGAGAGGTTGCGGGCGTCCAAAAAATAAGGCGTCAGGCGCATGTTGATGAACACGTCCACGGCAATCAGCCCAACCAGCATCCACTCCCAGCGCTGGAAGATGGACAGGAAGGAACGGCGCGGCGCCTTTTCGTTTATCAATTTCGATTCGGTAACAGGGTGTGCGCTCATTTCTTTGTCTTCTCCACGCGGCTAAGTATCCATTTATCCGAGATTACGGCAATCAAAATCAGCAAACCTTGCGCCGCCAGTTGCCAGAAGGGCGAAATGCGGATCAGGGTCAGCGAGTTTTGGATGATGCCCAGAAGCAACGCGCCAAGCAGTACGCCGGGCACGGTTCCCACGCCGCCGCTGATGCTGACCCCACCCACAACGGAAGCGGCAACGGTTTGAAGTTCAAAGCCGCTGGCTGTATTGGTCTGCGCCGATTCGAAGCGCGAAGCCCACAACACGGCGGCGAGTCCAGCCAGCAGGCCACTCAGCACGTAAACCATAAAAATGACGCGCTCCTTGCTGATGCCCGCGAACTGCGCCGCGTCGGGGTTGGTGCCGATGGCGTAAATATTGCGCCCGGCACGAGTGTGATTCAAAAAGTAGTAGACCGCCAGTGCAACCAGAATGGCGATCAACACCATGTTGGGCAATCCCAGCGGCGTACCCTTGGATAACATTTTGAAACTATCGGGGAGCTCGAAGGAATTGATCCACGTTCCCTGACTGTAGAAAAAGACCAAGCCACGGTAAATGCTCAGCGTGCCAAGCGTGGCAATAATGGGAGGAACGTTCCCACGGGAGATAATCAAACCATTGAATGTTCCCAAGACGGCCCCCAACGCCATGCCCAGCAGGACGGGAACGATGACGGGCACTTCTGGATTCTGTTTGACGAAAAAAGCCACCATCATCGCCGTGAGCCCAATGATCGAACTGACAGAGAGGTCGATGCCGTGAGTAATAATGACCATGGTTTGAGCCAGCGCCACAATCGTCAAAATCGAAATGTTAAGCAGGATGTCGTTGAAGTTGTCGAGAGTCAAAAAAGACGGCGCGCGCAAGGTAACGGCGAAAACAAGAATAAGGATGAAGATGCTGATCCCCGCCTCGCGGAAGCGGATCAAAGTCCACAACAGGCTTGGACGGGTGGATGATTGGTTTTGCATATTACTGTATGCTCCCTGCTTCCACAGCCTGCGTTGCGGCTGAAATAATCTTTTCCTGGGTGGCTTCGGCGCGTGTGAACTGCGCAGTCATGCGCCCTTCGCGCATGACGATCACCCTATCGCTCATTCCCAACACTTCAGGCAACTCCGATGAAATCATCAAAATTGCCATTCCCTCAGCAGCAAGTTTGCTCATCAAAGCATGAACCGCCGCCTTCGTGCCCACGTCAATGCCGCGCGTGGGTTCATCCAAAATCAGGATGCGGGGTTTGGTCGAAAGCCACTTCGAGAGGACGATTTTCTGCTGGTTGCCGCCCGAAAGTTCCCGCGCCAGTTGCCAGATGTTGTTGGCGCGGACTTCCATTTGCAGGGCGGCTTCGTAGGATGACTTGCGCTCGACCTTGTCTTGCAGCCAACCGCGCACGGCATATTTCGACAAAGTTGGCAGGCTGATGTTCGACGTAATGTTCATCGCGGGGATCAAACCGTGCAACTGGCGATCTTCAGGGACATACGCCAGTCCAAGTTGGATTGCCTGCTGGGGAGATGTGATTGCCACCTGACGTCCATCGATCTGGATGCTGCCCGATGTAGCGGGTTCCACCCCGAAGATGGCTCGCGCCACATTGGTTCGTCCCGCCCCGACGAGTCCAGCCATGCCCAAGATTTCGCCCTTGCGCAGTTCGAAGCTCACGCCGCCAAAGGTACCTTCGCGCCCAAGATTTTCCACCTTCAAAACCACATCGCCAGCTTTCACATCCTGCTTGGGGAAGAGGTTGGTGATCGTGCGCCCAACCATCAAGCGGATCAACTCGTCGCGAGTCACATCTTTCAACGCGCAGGTGTCAACGTATGAACCGTCGCGCATCACGGTCACGCGGTCAGCCAATTCAAAAAGTTCCTCCAACCTGTGCGAGATAAAAATGATTGCAGTGCCTTCATCGCGCAGGCGGCGGACGAGTCGGAACAGGTCAGCCACTTCGTTCAAGGTCAGAGAAGAAGTCGGCTCGTCCATAATCAAGATGCGGGCGTTGATGGAGAAGGCGCGCGCAATTTCGACCATTTGCTGCTGGGCGATGCTCAAACTGCGGGCTTTGTGTTTCAAGTCGAGGTGTACACCCAGCGATTCGAGCAGACTGCCCGCATCGGCGTAGAGCTTGCGCCAGTCAATCCGCCCGCCTGCTGTGGTGGGTTGCCTGCCGACAAAAATGTTTTCCGCCACGTCAAGGTCGGGGAAGAGACTCAACTCCTGATAGATGGCTGCAATTCCAGCTTCACGCGATTCACGCGTGTCACCAAAATGCGCCCGTTTGCCATCGAGGACAATTTGTCCGCCATCAGGCTGGTGGACGCCGGTGATTACTTTCACTAGCGTGGACTTGCCCGCGCCGTTTTCCCCAAGCAGGGCATGTACTTCACCCGGTCGCAATGAAAAGGAAACTTCGTGCAAGACCTCTACGCCGGAGAAGCGCTTCGTGATATTTTTCAATTCGAGAATATTTTCAGTCATTTGGTGGGAGCCGCCTGTTCTTCACATATCGTAAAGGGAATGTTCTCCCGCTGCAGTCGGGATCTCCATTCCTCTGTAATTCTTGAATCGGTGAACAAATGGGTAATCTGCTGTGGGCGCGCAAAAGGCGTCAGGTCTTCATGCCCCAGCTTGCTGGAGTCGACCAGAGCGAAAACCTGTCGGGCCGATTCGATTGCCTTGCGCTTCAACTGCGCTTCCTCCAGGTGGACTTCGGTCATGCCGCTTTCGACGCTGAAACCGCTGCACGAAACAAATGCTTTTTGGATGCGCAGTTCGCTCATGATTTGTTCGCTCAGCAAACCAGTCACAGACGAGCCGTCAGAACTGACCACCCCGCCGATCAGGATGACCGTATTCGAGGTGTTTTGCGCCAGCAGGCGGGCGATTTCGATGCCGTTGGTCACGACCCGCAGGCGGTTGACGTCTTTTAAACTCAGGGCAAGGTAATAAGCGGTACTGCTGGCGTCCAGCAAAATCGAATCCCCATCATTGATTAGTTCGGCGGCTTTACGCCCAACCAGATTTTTCTCTTCGGAATGTTCCTGGTGACGAATGCCGAATGCGGCGCTGGTGGAATTCCTCTCATCCTTTAATACCGCACCGCCATGCACGCGGGTGAGATGTCCGTCTTCCTCCAGCGCGTTTAAGTCGTTCCGTACAGTACCTTCGGAAACCCCAAGCGCTTGGGCAATTTCAGGCACACGCAAGCCAGGCTGCTTGCGGAGAAGGTCCATCAGAGATTGGCGTCGCTCGTAGGTGGTCAAAATTTGACATTCCTTGTCGAAATTTGATGATTTTTAGCGCTTTCCGTAAGATAATAATACTGATTTTGCTGATATTTGTCAATAAGCAATTTTTTCAACAAAATTCATCAAGTTTTCAATAACAAAAAAGCCACCCTGCTAGACCAGCGCAGAGTGGCTTTTTACTTGAAACGATCAACTAGTATCAGACTGAAACGCCGCGAGAAAAACGCTTACGGCTCACATCTTTAGTCTGTTCGCGTTATCCTTTGATAACTCCCTTTTTCAGGATGATATTGGCATACAGCGCCATTTCGCCGCTCGCCAGCACAGCGTAGGCTTTTTTAGCGCGCTCGTAAAAAGCGAACCGTTCGACATGTTCGAAATCTGTAAAACTCGAGTCGTGCTGTTTCACAATTTTGCGATACTCTTCCCAAATTACCGGTTTATACGGGTCGCCGGGGACAACGAGCATCAACGCAACCGGCTTTTCCACAAACGTATCCAGCGGAAAGAGCGGCAGGATGGCATCGAGCAAAACCGGGCAGCCGAGTCCGTCTGCGCGGACCAGGCGCTGGGCGTAGGCTGCAGACGGGAAGTTCCCATCCGCAATGACAAGTTCGTCGCCGTGTCCCATTTCCATCAAAATCTTGATGAGCTCAGGCGAGATAACCGGGGAAATACCTTTAAGCATGGTTTGATCCTATTCTCGTAGTGTTTGGAATTTATCCGTACAATGCGCCAAAATTCTGGCAGGCACGGTAATCGGCGCCGGTAAAGTCGCTTGCTCCAAAGGCGCTCCACGCGCTGGGGCGGAAGATTTTTTCTTCGGGGACGTTGTGCATACAAACCGGTATACGCAGGATGGAAGCCAGGCTGATGATATCTGCGCCGATATGGCCGTAACTCAATGCGCCGTGATTGGCTCCCCAGTTCGCCATCACCGAGTACACATCGCGGAATGCGCCCTGACCGGTGACATTCGGCACGAACCAATGAGTGGGCCAGGTGGGATTTGTGCGTTCGTTGAGCGTCTCGTAAACGTCTTCGGGCAGGTCAACCGTCCAGCCTTCTGCAATCTGCAAGACAGGGCCAAGCCCTTTGACCAGATTGAGGCGGCTCATGGTAACTGGCATCTCCCCCCGTGTGAGGAATCCGCTCGAATACCCGCCTCCCCTAAAGTAGCCGGTATCGGCCGGGTACCAGTTTGTGACTTCAAGGCATTTTTTGACCTCGTCGGGAGTAACATCCCACCAGGGTTTGATGGCGGGCTGCCCGTCGATCTCGTGCCAGCCGGTGGCGTCGAGAGTGGCGGCACCGGAGTTGATCAGGTGGATGAAGCCGCCCACAGCGCGTCCGCTGACTTGATAGCCGGTGACGCGCTTGACCGCTTCGGGACTCCAGTAAGTGCGGACATCTGCAAAAACCTGGGCGGTATTTGTGAGCAAGTGTCCAAAGAGCATGGTTGCGCCGTTCAGACTGTCGTTTTCGGTGGCGACGATGTATGGTTGTCGCTGGCCGTTCCAATCGAAGGAGGTGTTCAAAATGGCTTCGAGGAAATCGCCGTTGGGCTGGTAATCCGTCCACTGGCGTTGACCCTGGAAGCCGGCAAGAATCGCATTGCGGCCCTGGGCTTCTTCGGCAAAGCCAATTTCAGCCAGTCGCGGGTTGCCGTTCATCAAGTCACGCCCGATCATCGCCATCTTGACGACTTTTTCCCAGTCCTGGTCTTTTTGCTGGCGGGTGCGCTGATGGTCGGGGGCGTTGTATTCGCGTCCTTCCTTGCAGTTTTCCTTGACCCAGGGCAGGGCGCGTTTGAACTCTTCGGGGTCGTAAATTCCCAGGTCGATGCGGCGCAGGAATTCGGTCATATCGATGACTTCGACCCGCATCCCCAGATAGGATTCAAAAAACGGCTGGTCGACGATGGAGCCGGCAATGCCCATTGAGACGCCGCCCATCGAAAGATATGATTTACCGCGCATGGTGGCGGCGGCCAGCCCGGCGCGAGCGAAGCGCAATAATTTCTCTTTTACGTCTTCGGGGATGTCGGTATTTCCGGCGTCCTGCACGTCATGTCCATAGATGGAGAAGGCGGGTAACCCTTTTTGGTTGTGCGCCGCAAGCACAGCCGCCAGATAGACGGCGCCGGGGCGCTCGGTTCCGTTGAAGCCCCAGACCGCTTTCGGGATGAGGGGGTCCATGTCCATGGTTTCAGAGCCGTAGCACCAGCAGGGGGTGACGGTGATGGAAAGCCCGACGCCGGCGCGGGCGAATTTTTCGGCGCAGGCAGCAGCTTCAGCAACGCCGCCGATGTTGGTGTCGGCGATGACGCATTCCACGGGTTGACCGTTGGGGTGGCGCAGGTTCGCGGTCAGCAAGTCGGCGACGGCATGGGCGAGAGCCATGGTGGAGTCTTCGAGCGACTCGCGTACGCCCTGAAAACGTCCGTCAATGGCGGGGCGAATGCCGATTTTCGGCAGACCGCCGATCCAGCGATTGGGAGCAAAGGTATTGGTCATTATTACCTCCAAAGAAATTTCAGAATTGACGATCTGCTTTTAGCAGGATACCCTACGCTAAATCGGATTACACCGGGCTTTAGCAGTAGGGCATCCTTTTTTCAGCCCCTCAGTCGGGGCTCAGACATATCCCAGCGTTCAGGAAAAACTACTCGTAAAGCACAGCCTGAATTTCGGGGGTGTCGATGTTGGTCTTGTCGTACCACATGAAGCCGGTGTCGATGGTCTTGGGCAGGGTTTCGCCCTTGTAAGCCTTGAGGGCGGCTTCGACGCACTTGTAACCAATGCCGACGGGGTTCTGGGTGATTGCGCCCGCTTCAGCGCCGGAGCGAATGGCATCCATCTGCTGTTTGCCGGAGTCATAACCGATGACCGTGATCTTGCCTTCCATGCCGAGTTCCTTGACAGCGTTCAGCACGCCGATGATGGAGCCTTCGTTCGCGCCGAAGAAGCCTTTGAGGTTCGGGTGAGCCTGGATGATGGCTTTGGCAAGGTCGGTGGATTTGAGTTGATCGCCGCCGCCGTACTGGGTGTCGACGATGGTGACTTTCGAGTACTTGCTGGTGACCTGGTCGGTGAAGCCCTTGACGCGGTCGATGCCGGTGCGGCTGGTCTGGTCGTGAGCGATGACGGCAACTTCGCCTTCTCCGCCGATCAGTTCAACCATCTTGTCGGCAGCAAGAGCGGCGGCTGCGATGTTGTCGGTTGAGGCAGTGGTGACGGGGATGTCGCTATCGACGCCGGAGTCGAAGCCGATGACGGGGATGTTGGCGGCTTTGGCTTTTTCGAGCAGAGGCTGGAAGGCTTTTGAGTCCACGGCGGCCAGACAAATGGCGGCGGGTTTCTTGTCCAGAGCGGTTTGGAACATTTCAACCTGCTTGTCGACCATCGCTTCGGATTCGGGGCCTTCAAAGGTGATTTCGACGTTCAGGTCTTTGGCGGCTTGTTCGGAGCCGGCTTTTACAGCCTGCCAGAATTGATGCTGGAAGCCTTTGGAAATCACGGGAATGTAAGGCTTGGCATCAGCGGCGGGGGCGGCGGGTTCCGCCGGGGCGGCGGGAGCGCAACCAGTGATCATGGCGGCCAGCAAAAGGACCGTGAACAGGGTGAAAAGCACGTTCTTGGTTTTCATAAAATCTCCTCTTTTGAAATAGTTGTGAATCTTGCAGAACAAAGAAAATACAGGCGCGTTTCTTTTTTTATATTCGATGGGGAGCCTCCTTTTATTAGAATGTATCGAACATATTGCAATTGTTTTCCTACCGTCGTCGGCGCAGAATGTCCAGGAAAACAGCCAGGACAACGATGCTGCCGGTTACAACCATTTGCCACTCCTGGGGAACAGAGAGAATGCGCAGGCCATTGGTGAGGACGCTGATGATGAATGCCCCGATGATGGTTCCCAAAATCGACCCTTCCCCGCCGCTGAGGGAGGTCCCGCCAATGACAACGGCGGCAATTGCATCGAGTTCATAACCAGCGCCGAGGGCAGGCTGTGCCGAGTTGAGGCGCGAAGCCATCAAGACCCCGCCCATGCCGCTGAAAAGCCCGCACAGGGTATAGACGGCGGTCTTCCAGCCAGCTACATTGACGCCGGAAAGACGGGTGGCTTCTTCGTTGCTGCCCAGCGCAAAGGTGTAACGTCCCAGAATGGTGCGGCTTAGAATCAGATGGGCAACGATGGCTGCTCCAAACATAATCAAAACGGCATTTGGAATCTCGAAGCCTGGAATAATCTTTCCCAGGATGGAGCCCATCGCCATTTCACGGAAGGCGGGAGTGTCGTTAAAGTAAATCGGTTTCAACTCGGAGATGACCAGCGAGAGACCTTTGGTAGCGTACAGCATACCAAGCGTGGCGATAAACGGGGGGATTTTCATGCGTGAAATAACCACGCCATTAATCCACCCTGCCAGCGCCCCAGATAGAACGCCGCCCAGAATGCCGAGCGGAATTGGCAGACCCATGTTCGTAATGAAAACGCCAGTCATCACTGCCGAGAAGGTGAGTACCGTGCCTACAGACAGGTCAATGCCCGCTGTGATAATGACAAAGGTAACGCCTAATCCCAGCACGCCATTTACCGCAGTCGCCAGCAGGATGCCGACGAAGTTATCGAAGGTGCGGAAGTATGGCGAAGCCAGCGAAAAACCAACAGCAAGCACGATGAGGGCTCCGAACGCCATAATACGCTGCATGGCATCGGAACGAAAAAGGGTCTGGACGGTTTTGGGTTCGCTTTTCATGTTTTTTCCCGTGGTTTTTAAGGATACGGACTACTGCGCAGTTGCCAGCATCGTTTCGCTACGCATGGTGGCATATTTCATGATGCTTTCCTGGGTGGCTTCACCAGCGTTCAGGATACCTGTAACCCGTCCTTCACACATCACAATAACGCGATGACTCATGCGCAGGACTTCCGGCAACTCCGACGAAATCATGATGATGGATTTTCCCTGATGGGCCAGGTCGTTGAGTAGTTTGTATATTTCGCTCTTGGCGCCCACATCGATCCCCCGTGTTGGCTCGTCAAATATCAGGATATCGGTGTCGGCAGTCAGCCATTTGCCGATTACAACCTTTTGCTGGTTCCCGCCGGAGAGGAACTGAACTTTTTGTTCGAGGTTGGGTGTTTTGATATTCAAGGCCTTGACCATTTCCTGCCCCCGGACGGTCGCTTTTGTGAAATCGACCCAGCCAAGCCAGCCGAGGAACTTTTTCATCGCGGCCATTACGACATTTTCTTTGACGTCCATTCCCAAGGTCAGTCCGTAGCGTTTGCGGTCTTCCGAAAGATATCCAATACCATGCAACACTGCATCGCCCGGCGTTTTAATGTGGACTTTCTTTCCTTTGACATAAATTTCGCCTGAATCGAAGCCGTCTGCGCCAAAGATGGCTCTTGCTACTTCTGTCCTGCCCGCGCCAATCAACCCGGCAAAGCCTAGAATTTCACCCTTTTTCAATTTGAAGCTGATATCCCGAAGCGCCTTGCCTCGGTTAAGGTTCCGCACTTCAAGGGCGACATCTTCGCTCGGCTTTTCAGGAAGTTCAGGAGCGGTCTCATAGATTGTGCGTCCCACCATCATGCTGATGATCTGATCGATGCTTATTTCCTGGGTGAATTTCGTATCGATATATTTTCCATCGCGCATCACTGTTACACGATCGGAAATCAATTTGAGTTCTTCCAGCCGGTGCGAGATATGAATAATTCCCACCCCGCTTTCGCGCAATTTCCTGATAACGCCGAATAACTCTTCGATCTCCGTATCGGTCAACGCGGCCGTGGGCTCATCCATGACCAGGATCTTGGCGTTAAAAGATAGAGCCTTGGCGATTTCCACCATTTGCTGCTTGGCAACCGTCAAATCTGCCACCTTGGTGGTTGGTTCCAGCTTTAGGTTGAGCAGATGGAAGAGGCGCTCCGCCTCCTGGTTTGTAGTTTTATCGTCAACAACAAATGAAACCTTGGCGCGCGGCTCCCGTCCAATAAAAATATTTTGCGCCGCGGTCAGATGCGGCATCAGGTTCAGTTCCTGATGCACAATACTGATGCCGAGATGCTGCGCCATGCGCGGGTTATGGATTTCGACTTCTTTTCCTTCGAGATAAATATGGCCTGTGTCTTTATGATAAATTCCGCCCAAAATTTTCATGAGCGTCGATTTCCCCGCCCCATTTTCCCCTACCAAAGCATGAACCTCGCCTGAACAAAGCTCAAACCGGCAGTCATTCAAAGCCTGAACACCCGGAAATGACTTGCTGATTCCCTCCATACGAAGCAGCGCTTCCTGTTTCTTAGAGGCTGACGAGAGATTATCCATGGCAATCCTTGTAGTTATTAGAGCAAAGCCTGTTGATGATCGGTTTCTTTATTGAAACGGTGCCATTGTTCGATTCTTCATGGTAACGATACCATATTTTTATTATTGCACAAATTTTTTGAACTGTCAACATCAATTTTCTGGAAACATTTCGGAAATGGCTGAATACACATGACTGTTTTTGGTTATATTTATTGCTTTTCGCGGTTGTATCTCAGAAATTCTGACATGTTCCCTCAAAACTCCCCTGTGATTTTCGGACAACTCTTGACAAATGTCAATAAATGCGGAAGAATATGGAAATGTTTTTCTGACAACGTTACCATATTCTTGGTACCCAAGTTGTTCTTGAATGAGACGGATACATATGCCAATCTTACTTGACATAGCAAAAAGAGCAGGCGTAGCGCCCATAACAGTTTCCCGGGTCATAAACAATTCGGGGTACGTCAGCCAGCCGACAAGAGAACGGGTTGAAGAGGCGGTTAGAGAATTGGGATATGTTCCAAATACGATAGCGCGCGGCCTTCGTTCAAAGCGGACACACACCCTGGCGTTGATTGTCACAGACATCACAAACCCATACTTTACATCGATGGCAAGAGGGGTGGAAGATGTGGCGGAAGCAAACAACTACACGGTCATTTACTGTAATACCGACGAATCCGAAACCAAGGAGAGTAAATACGCCAATATGCTGGCGCAAAGGCGGGTGGATGGCGCGCTGCTGGTCCCCTCTTGTGGAAACGCCACCACGATTAAGTTCTTCGAAGCAAATCATGTTAATGTTGTTGTGCTGGACCGTCGTATTTCAGGGGTGGAGACAGATATTGTATATTCCGACTCAAAAAACGGCGCCTATCGTTTGACCAAATTACTGCTTGGACTGGGACACAAGCAAATCGCCATCATTGCTGGGAGCAGAGGCGTTTCCACTTCGGAAGATCGCGTAATCGGATATCAACAGGCTTTATCTGAGGCTGGGTTGGATAATGCCGGACTTGTTTATTACGGGGCTTTTAACGAACACAGCGGATATCAACTTGCAAACCAAGCCATGATGCAAAAACCAAGACCGACTGCAATCTTCGGGGGAAATAATTTTGTCGCCATGGGCGCCATAAAAGCCTTGCACAACATGGGACTGGAAGTGCCTGAGGATGTTTCGGTCGTTGCCTTTGACGATTTACCCGAGTTTATGTTTATGAAACCCTTTTTGACTGTTGCCAGGCAGCCAGCATATGAAATGGGTCGCCTGGCGGCTGAATTGTTGCTTAAACGAATTACAGGCGACACCCACGACGATCAACGGGAATTTATTCTGCCTGTGGAAATCGTCATGCGCGAATCCTGCGGCCCAAACAAGACTGGCTAACCTGCGATTCCATCCCGAAAAGCACACATTCAGCCCATATCAAATTGATATTTTTAACCCGGAGGAGAATGACCATGAGTACAATTCTTGAAAAACTCGACCCAAAATCCGTGCCGCAAAGAAAACTCTCCAGCGGAGCAGAGATTCCCGCAGTGGGGCTGGGGACTTTTGGCTCCGACCGCTTTACCGCCGATCAGATCGCGGAAGCCGTTCTCGGGGCGATTGAGGCTGGGTATCGCCACATTGACTGTGCCGCAGTGTATGCCAATCAAAAGGAAATTGGCGAATCTCTCCAGAAAGCAATGAGGATGGGGGTCAAGCGCGAAGAGTTGTGGATCACATCCAAACTGTGGAATAACAAACACGCCGAAGAAGACGTGATTCCCACCTGCAAGCAGACGCTCAAGGATTTGCAACTGGATTATCTCGACCTGTATCTGGTTCACTGGCCCTTCCCCAACCACCATGGCGTGGGCGTGGACGTTAACTCCCGCGACCCTCATGCAGTTCCGTACATTCACGAAAACTACATGAAGACCTGGCGGCAGATGGAAAAATTGGTCGAGATGGGACTGGTGCGTCATATCGGCACCTCGAACATGACCATGCCGAAATTGAATCTGTTGCTTCGCGATGCGAAGATCAAGCCGGTTGCAAACGAGATGGAACTCCACCCGCATTTCCAACAGCCTGAATTTTTCAAATACTGCATTGATAACCAGATTGCGCCAATCGGTTTCTCGCCAATCGGTTCGCCCACCCGCCCCGACCGTGACAAAACCCCGGACGATACCGTCGATATCGAAGACCCGGTTATCGTAAAAATTGCGCAAAGACTCAACGTTCACCCCGCAGTTGTCTGTGTCAAATGGGCTGTCCAGCGCGGACAGATTCCCATCCCGTTCTCCATTCGCCCCAACGAATATTTCACCAATCTCAAGGCTGCAACCGCCGAACCACTGACCGACGAAGAAATGCGCGAAATTGCGGGCGCGGACAAGAAAAACCGTCTCATTAAAGGGCAGGTCTTTTTGTGGGAAGCGGCGAAAGACTGGCATGATTTATGGGATGAGGACGGCAAAATCGCTTCGTGATTCGCGGGCATAAATCATGGCATCCCGATATATCCTAACGGTGGATGTGGGCACTTCCAGCACAAAGACATCTTTGTGGTCGGGGGATGGTCTGCCCATTGCCCATGCGACCTCTGCCTATGACCTGCAACGCGCCCAACCGTTGTGGGCGGAAATCGACGGCGACGTTTGGTGGCAGGCGATTTGTAAAACAGTCCGCGCTGTTCTTGACAAAGGAAAGGCTGACCCTGCTTCGATTGTTGGAATCGGCGTCGACGCTGTGGGCTGGACTTTGATTACCGTGGATCGTGCGGGTAATCCCCTCCACCCCGCGATGATTTGGCTCGACCGTCGGGCGGAAGAGGAAACGAGCTGGCTCAAATCACTTCCTAGCGCAGAACACCTGGTGGACTTGAATGCCAACCCGCTGGATGCCGCCTACGTCACTCCCAAGTTGCTTTGGCTCAAGAAACATCGTCCTGACATCTTCGATTCGGCGCATAAATTTTTGGAAGCAACTGGTTTCATCGTGTCCCGGATTACCGGCGAGTTCATCTGCGACTACACGCAAGCCTACGGCTATCATTTCTTCGACATCAGGAAGGAAGCCTGGGATCAGCAGGCGGCTCAGGAAATCGGCATTCCGCTCGAAAAGATGCCCCGCCTGTGTCCCAGCACGGAAGTCGTGGGGATGGTCACGGAAAAGGCCGCCGAGCAGTTGGGAATCAAACCCGGTGTTCCGGTAATAGCCGGTTGTTTGGATGCCATCGCTGGTGCATTGGGATCGGGCGTCGTCAAGGCGGGACAAACCAACGAGCAGGGCGGTCAGGCTGGGGGTGTGGGAATCAGCCTCGATCATGTGGTTGTCGAGCCGCGCTTGATTTTTTCGCACCACGTCATCCCCGGTCAATATCTGCTTCAGGCGGGGACGGTCGGGGGCGGCTCGCTGGGCTGGTTTCGCAATCAGTTTGGGCAACCAGAAACCAGCGTGGCGGAATTGCTTGGGCAGAATCCGTTCGAGCTATTCAGCAGTCAGGTGGCGAAATCCAAACCGGGGGCGAACGGCTTGATCTTCCTTCCATATATGGCGGGCGAGCGCACTCCGTTGTGGAGCAGTCTTCCGCGCGGCGTGTTTTTTGGATTGACGTACAACACAACCCGCGCCGACATGCTGCGGGCAATCATGGAAGGATGCGCTTTCGCCGTCTACGATAACCTCCAGATTGCGGAGGAACACGGCGCAGTGGTGGATGAATATCTGGGGTCGGGCGGAGCAACCCAAAGCGCGGTTTGGTGCCAGATCAAGGCAGATGTGTACGGGAAGCCGTTCATTGTCGCCAGACGCGCAGATGGCGGTGAGGGCGGACACGACCTGGGCTTGTTTGCGCTGACCGCGTATGGAATTGGTTTGCACAAGGATATTGGATCGTGTGTTTCCGACCTGCTACCCACCCGCCAGGTTTTTGAGCCGTCGATGGAAAACCACGCCCTGTATCAGGAGTTATTCTCGGTGTATCGAAGCGTGTCTCGCAAACTCATGGATGATTTTGCGAAGCTGGACGCAATCACTCGAAGTCATTTTTAACAAGTATGAATTGGAGAAATAATCATGAAAGCCGCAGTGCTAGAAAACAAAGGGGCGCTTGTTTACAAGGATGTCCCCACCCCGGAACCAGGACCCGGGCATGTCCGATTGAAGGTCAAAGCCATTTCCATTTGCGGGTCAGACATCAAACGATTTGTGGATGGTCATCGCATGTACCCCCTGATTCTGGGGCACGAGACCTCCGGGGTCATTGACTCTGTCGGCAGCGGGGTCGCTGAAAGTTATATTGGCAAACATGCCGCGATCATTCCGCTGGTCCCATGTTTCGAATGCGAACAATGCCAGCAGGGATTTTATTCCGCATGTCACAGTTACTCGTTTATCGGCTCTCGCCAATCGGGCGGCTTTGCAGACTATGTCGACCTGCCCGAACAAAATGTTTTTGTCCTGCCCGATGAATTGCCGTTCGAACACACTGCCCTCATCGAGCCTTCGACCGTCGCGCGGCACATGCTGGCATTGGGCGATTTCAAAAGCGGGCAGACCGCCGTTGTGTTTGGCGCCGGCTCCATCGGGTTGATGCTCGTCCAATGGCTGAGAATCCTCGGCGCGGAAAAAATTATCGTCTCTGACCTGCTGGAAGATAATTTGAAAATTGCCGTCAAAGTCGGCGCACACGTGACACTCAACCCGTCGAAAGTGGACGTAATCAAGGAAGTGCAAAAACTTTTCGGCGACGGCGCAGACCTCACACTGGAAGCAACCGGCGTTCCACAGGTTCTGGAGCAGACTTTATCCGTCACCCGTCCGCGCGGAAAAATCGTCCTCGCTGGCAACCAGCCTTTGGACAAGAGTCTGCCTTTGACCTTCATCGAAAACATGATGCGGCGGGAGATCAGCCTTGTTGGCTGTTTCATGTCATATTCGGCGCCGTTCCCCGGTCGCGAATGGACGGAAACCATCGAAGCCCTGTCGAACGGAAGCCTCGACATGGAGACGCTCATCTCACACCGCTTCCCACTCTCGAAAGCGCCAGAAATCTTCGAGAAAATCGGCGCGCACCAACTGGCTCACCAGAAAATTCTGTTGAATCCTGAGGAGGTCGGATGACGCTTCAAAACGTGTACCCCTGGATTCTCCGCGCTCATCAGGAAGGCTGGGCGGTGGGCGCGTTCAACGCCAATACGCTGGAGCAGGTGCAAGCCATTGTTTTGGCTGCGCAGGCTGAACAGGCTCCCGCGATCATTCAAATCAGTCATCGGGCGCTGACTCACGTCGGAAGCGGCAACGAAGTTCAGGGAATCAAATACATCGCCGCTCTCGGAAAAATTGCTGCGGAAAGCGTGGCGGCGCCGGTTGCCCTGCACCTCGATCACGGAACGGAAAGCGAAGTGGTTCAGGCGATTG
>CAILWD010000469.1 GCA_903837815.1 uncultured Chloroflexota bacterium
GTATAGAGTGGTAAGTGCTGGGGTATAGAATCAAAAACGGCGGAGAATTCTCTCCGCCGCCTACGTTGCCGCCTACGTTCGCAAACGAAACTTATACCCGTATACACGATATGTACCCCGCTGGCGTGATTATGGTGACGATTTGATTGAAAACCAATTATCGCAGTCTCGATGCCCGTCGGGGCGCTAATGGTAAAAAAGTGGGGTCTGACTTTGCAGAGATGCTGGGGTACAAAAAAACACTCTGCCGAAGAGTTATACTAAGGTGCAAAACCGTGCAATGAAATCGCTCCTGGTCGCAACTGGGTCGTATGCCAGACAGTGAGGCAAATAAACGCAGTACCGCAAAACTTACTATTTGACCAACGAACTATCGCCCGTTTTGGCAAAATCTGCCAGTTTCATCCGAAAAAACACCGCAAATAGCCATTTTTCAAGCACTGAGAATTGTCTATAGTAAGTTTTGCGGTACTGCAAATAAACTGCCTCGAAAAGCCGACAAAAGTCGTGGTGTTAAAGGGCGAAAAAGCGTAAAGTAGGGGGAACTCAGAAAGGAGTAAATATGTCCGAAATCTATTTCCAAGATACAAAATCCAAAGCGGTTTTCGCCGCCGATGGCCCCAAGCCGCAGTTCTTAATCGACACGCCACAGTTCAAAGCCCTGGTGGTTGGGCTGGAAGCCGGGCAGCAAATCCCGGTTCACCCCGGCGAGGCCGCCATGTATCATGTTCTCGAAGGGGAAGGCCTGATGACGGTTGGCGAGGAAACTTTTGCCGTCCAGCCGGGGGTGACGGTTGTGGCGGCCGCTGGCGTGAAGCGCAGCATAAACGCCAAGACGCGCCTGGTCTTTTTAGGTTCAAAAGGGGCGTAAGATGGCTGTCTTCGCGCCAAAAATCGCCGCCCTGCTGGCGCTGGTGATTGGGGTCATGTCCATTCTGGCCGGGCGATTCGTGATGCGCGGCTGGCAGCCCGGTTGGAAAGTGCTGGCCTGGCTGCCGGTCTACAATTTTGGGGCGGGTTTCCTGTCCCTCCTCCCGGCGTGCTTGCTCTGGTTCAATCATCCCCTAGGATTGATCTCTGCCTGGGCCGTCTTTGGCCTCCATGCGCTTGTCCTGGCGCTGCTGCTGACCGTTTTTCGCGTTCAGGCCGCCTGGCAAAGCCTGGGGGCCATGACCTCGCGCGTGGCAGTTTGGGCGGTTATCCTCGCCCTGCTCAATTTTCTTTAGCCTCGCCCTCACCAAAAACGGACGGTCTAAACCACAAAAGGTTTAGACCGTCCGTTTTTTAGTTCTTTGCCAGGTTGATAAACACATCCTCCAGGGTTGGTTCGCCGGATTGGATGGATTCGACTCTAGCCCCGGCTTGATCCAGCACCGCTCGGAGTGTTTCCTCCCCCAAGCCAGGTTCGGCGATGACCCGTAAGTGGTCTCCCGATAAACCGGCGCGCAGCACGCTTGGAGTCTGTTCCAGCGCCGCCAGACCCTCCAGTAGCGGGGAAGTGTACAACTCCCAGACTTTGCCCGGCACGAAGCGCTCTTTCAACGCGATGGGCGTATCCAGCGCCAGCAGGTTTCCATCTTTCATCATCGCCACGCGGTGACAGTATTCGGCTTCGTCCATGTAATGCGTTGTCACCAGAATAGTGACGCCCTCCGCAGCCAGACCATAGATCAGGTCCCAAAAGGTGCGGCGCGCAGACGGGTCAACTCCGCTGGTGGGTTCATCCAAAAACAACAGGCGCGGATTATGCACAAGAGCGATTCCCAGCGCCAGTCTTTGCCGCCAGCCGACGGAGAGTTCGCGGGTCAGGATGCTTCTTTGATCCGCCAGACCAACCAGCCGCGCTGATTCTTCGATTCGGGACTTGTCGGTGATGCCATAGATGCCGCCGTAAAACTGGAGATTCTCCCAGACGGTCAGGTCGTCGTAGATTGCAAATTTTTGCGACATGTAGCCAACGCGCGAGCGCACCTGTTCGGCTTGCCGGTGGACATCAAAGCCCAGCACCGAAGCGCTGCCAAGCGACGGGGTCAGCAAACCCAGCAACATGCGGAAGGTGGTTGTCTTGCCGGAGCCGTTCGGCCCCAGATAGCCGATGATTTCACCGGGTTGAACTTCGAACGAAACTTCGTTGACGGCGACGAAATCACCGAAGCGGCGGGTCAGGTGATCCACAACAATGACAGGCTCAGACATTTTCTTGCTCCGATAGATAAATAAAAGCGTCTTCCAGCACCGGCGGGATGGGACGCGCTCCGATGAAGTTTCCGCCGCCCAACGGGATGGACTGCTCCAGTTCTTTGATCACAGCGCCCGATTGTCCAGCCTTGACGCGCAGGTGCAGGCGATCACCAAAGGAGCGCACATCTTCCACGTCACCGCTCTGCGCGCTGATCTGTTTCAGCAGGGGCAGCGGACTACCGCGCAACTCAAGAATGCGCTGGTCAAGCAGGTTGCGGATTTGACCGGGCGTGCCTTCGGTGATGATCTCTCCGTGGCGCATGAAGCCGATACGATGACAGCGTGCGGCTTCATCCATGTAGGGAGTGGAGATGATGACAGCCACGCCAGCGTTTTTCTCTCCCCCTAAATTCGCAGAATTTGGGGGGAGATGGAGGGGGGTAGAAACCAGTTTGATAATCAACTGCCAGAAATCCTGGCGCGTCACCGGGTCCACGCCGGTGGTGGGTTCGTCGAGCAGGAGCACGCGCGGGCGGCTGACGAGGGCCGAGGCCAGGCCGAGTTTCTGTTTCATCCCGCCGGATAATTGCCCGGCGCGGCGGTGCTGAAATTTTGCCAGCCCGACGAACTCGAGAATTTCCAGCGAGCGCGGCAGCCATTCCGTGGGTTTGAGTCCGCGCATCTCGGCGAAGAAGCGGATATTTTCCAGCACGGTCAAATCTTCGTAGAGCGAAAAACGCTGCGAGAGATAACCGATGTGCGAGCGGGCTTGCTCCACCTGGGTTTTAACGCTGTCGTCGCAGATGGTCGCGTCGCCCGCGGTGGGCCACAACGCGCCGACCAGCATCCGCATGGTGGTGGTCTTGCCCGCGCCGTCCGAGCCGACCAGCCCGTAGATTTCACCGGCGGCGATGTTCAGGTCAACCCCTTTGACGGCGTGTACGTTGCCAAAGGATTTGCGTAAACCGCTCGCCATGACCAGAGTATTTTCAGAGTTCATACGAACATCCAATCTTGATAGGTGTCACTGCGAAGCGGGCGTTCGCTTGCTCGCAATGACTTGGATTACTGGAACAACACATCCGCGGGCATCCCGGGCTTTAACTTGCCATCCGCATTGGACAGGGAAAGTTTGATGGCAAAGACGGTGGTCTTGCGGCCGGCTGTGGTCTGGACGTTGCGCGGGGTGAACTCGGCTTGAGCGGAAATGTAAGTAACGGTTCCGCTGAACGTGATGCCGGGGAAAGAGTCAACTGTGATCTGCGCGCTTTGCCCGATGGATAATTCTCCATAGCGATCTTCAGGCACATAAACGGTGATGGTCAGGTCGCTGAGACGAGCCATCGTCAGCAGGTTGGAGCCGGGCATGACGACTTCGCCCGGTTCGATGGCGCGGGTCAGGATGATGCCATCCGTCGGCGAAGTCACGGTCAATTTGCCGCTCTGGGTGTCAATCAGCGCGAGATTCGCTTCGGCTTGGGCGACGGCGGACTTGGCTTGTTCGGCCGCAGCCAGCGCCTGATCAAGCGCCTTTTGGGCAGCGACGACTTTGGGTGAGAGCAAGCCGGTCTCAAGCGCGCGGACTTTATCCTGCGCAGTGTCACAACGTTCTTGCGCCACGCGCAAGTCAGCACGGGCGGCGAGCACATCTTCAGCGCCGCTGGTGGTGGCTGCGTCATCGTAGGCTTTCTGGGCGTCATCTAACTCGGCGAGAGCGTCATCGTAAGCAGATTGAGCCGAGTCTTTCAGGCTCTGGTCGGCGGAGGCGCTGGTATCCAGCACAGATTTGGCTACTTCAAAAGCGGTGCGCGCATCCATCAATCGTTTTTCGGCGGCGATGAAATCACCGCTGGTGGCTTTTTCTTCCACCGATGCCAGGCGACTGCGAGCCGCGTCCAACGCGGACTGGGCGGCGGCCACTTCGTTTTGGGCGGAAGTGAGCATCTCAGATTTTTCAAAATACCAGGCGGGCTGGTTGAACTCGGGGGGCTGGGGGACAGTCCAATCAGCGGCGCGGGTGGCTTTTTGCTCGGTTAGAGCCGCGGTGAGAACCAGGTCATACTGCGACTGCGCCGAAGCGGCGGCGGTTTCAGCGGTGGACGCGGCTGCTTTGGCAGTATCCAGCGCGGCGGCAGCGACGTTGCGTTGGGCCTTCAGGAGCGAATCATCGAGACGGAAAAGCACGTCACCGGCTTTGACCAGATCGCCTTCACTGACCAGCACCTCCGTCACCTTGCCGGAGAGTTCGGGGGCGATAATCACATCCGCGGCTTCGACGGTTCCGGAGGCGGTCAACGCGCCACTGGCGGCAGACGCGACGAAGTAATTGTTGTAAGCATAGTAACCAGCCGCCACGAGGACGATGGCGATGATGACGAAAACCTGAAAGGGAGGACGTTTGATTTGCATGGAAAAGACTCCTTGTTGGAAGTTAGAGATTAGAGAGTAGAGATTAGGAACGCGCGGGGGTATTCCTAATTTGTAATTTGTTAGTCAAGCCGCTTCTTGAAGCGCAGGGTGGCGGCGGTCATGATGACGACGGCGAAAATGACCAGCGAGACGACTTCGCTCCATAGCACGTTGGGTCCGACGCCTTTAATCATCATGGCGCGAATCAGCACCAGGTAGTAGCGCAAGGGGATGGCGTAGGAGACGGCTTGCAGGGCGGCGGGCATGGCGCTGATCGGGAAGAAAAAGCCGGAGAGGAAAATGCTCGGCAGGAGCGTCATCCAGACCGTCAGCATGGCTTCCTGTTGGTTGTTGGCAATCGTCGAGGCGAAAAGGCCAATGCCCAGGCCGGAAATCAGGAACAAGGCCGAGATCACAATCACCTGCGCCAGGTTGCCCTGGATGGGCACGCCAAACCACCAGTGACCGAGCGCCAGCACTTCGAGCATGTTGAACATCGAGAGCAAGGTGTACGGGACGAGTTTGCCGACAATCAACTCCCAGGAACGGATGGGGGTGACAATCAGTTGTTCAATCGTGCCGCGCTCGCGCTCGCGGACGACGGCGGTCGCTGTCAGCATGGCCGTCAGGGACGAGAGCACCATGCCGATCACGCCGGGGATCATGAAGTAGGCGCTGACAAGATCGGGGTTGAACCAGACCGTGGTGCGGATTTCCACCGGGATGCGGACGGAGAGTCCCTGCCCGGAGCGGGCAATTTTTTCAGCCAGGATATTGGTGGCGTGACGTTGTCCGATGAGCTGGGCTGCCGATAACGAGGTCGAGGCAACGGTCGGGTCTGATCCGTCAAGGACAAAGGCCACCTGCGCGGTGCCATCTTTCAGCCGCCGGGCATAGTCGGGCGGGATGATCAATCCCGCTTTGGCCTGGCCGCTTTCGACAATCTGGCGCATTTCCGTTTCCGAGTCAACCGCAAAAGCCACCTTGAAATAGTCGGCGACGCGGTAGGATTCGAGCAGGGCGCGCGATTCCGGGCTGTTGGACTGGTCGTAAATTGCCAGCGGGATGTTGCGCACGTCGTTGGTGGCGGCGTATCCCAGCAGGAAAAGTTGCAGGATCGGGATGACAAGCACAATCATCAGCGTGCGCGGGTCGCGCCAGATCTGTATGAACTCCTTGCGGATGATCGAGGTTAGACGAGAATTCATAAATTACTCCAGGTTCAGGAAGCCGGTCAGGATGCAATCCAGCCAGGCATTTGGGGGTGTTTGGGCCTGCGCCTCGGGCGGGAAAACGCCGGTGAGCAGGGTTTGAGTGACGTGATACGAAATCAACAAACTGACCAGGATGCGCCAGGATGAAGGGGGCGGGGTGGTCTCGAAGATTTTCTCGACAAGCCCGGGCAGGTGACGCCCTTTGAACTCCAACAATTCGATCAGTACCAGGTTGAAGAATTCAGGCTGCCGGGCAAGTTCCTCCAGCAGGAGGTTGGCCTGCTGTCGGTCGAGGGGTTCGGGCAGGCTTCGCACGCTGCGGGTTGCAAAGGGATTGCGTTCCAGCAGGATGGTCTGGAAGATATCCTCCTTGGATGAAAAATGGTTGTAAATGCCGCCCAGCGCCAACCCGGCGGCTCCGGCCACCTCGCGCATGGATGTAGCCGCATAGCCTTGGGCGCCAAACAACTTTTGTCCGGCCTCCAGCAGGTTTTCGCGGGACGAACTGGCGTCAACGGGCATGGATTATTTCTCCACTGCCGAGGCAGTTCTTAGCGCCTGGATGGAAGCTACGAAGAGCAATATCCCAAGGATAATCATGCCAAAGACATAATGCAGCGAGATAAACCCCGAGCGGTATGACTGGAAGGTGAGAATCACTGGCAGTTGGGCGGCTCCCGCCGCTAGCGGCCAGAAAAGCCCAATCCCCAGGTGGATGAAGTAGCCGCGCCGCTGGTTACTGCCGAGAAAAAAGAGACCCAGCCCCTGTAAAGCGAACAACCCGGCAATCACGCCCGCCAAAACCGGGGCTGGCGCGCCGTTTTTGGCAGGTTCGCCCAGGGCAAAGTCCTCCAAGGTATCGGGCAGTGCCACAAAGATGAGCAAGAGCGATAAAACCACAACACTCTTTTTCCAAAATGCCTGCTTGGGTTGGTTGGACAACGGTCAGACTCCTTTTACAAAAAAATCGCGGTTCGTTCCCGCGCGCATAAGGATAAAACCAGACCCAAGATTGCAGTACGACATATATCGTATGGAGCAACTTTCTTTTTCGTTAGTTCAGGGTAGAATCCAGTGGAAGGAAAAGTCGTTGATTAGGATTCGCCGCCCCGGCTTTTTCCCGTTCCCGCCCATCCGCCCTAATACCTTTGTTGCCATTCCTGAATCTTTATGCCCACCCCAACACTCCCCATCACCCCCGACTTTTCAACCGCCAAACAGGCGCTTACCGCCACCCGGCAATTTTCTGCCCTGCCCGCCGAGGCCGCCGAGGCCTTGGTGCGGCAAATGATCCAGCGCAACTATGACTCCGGGCAGATTATCTGCCTGGAGGGCGAACCGGGCGAACATGTCTGGTTCGTTGAAAAAGGCTGGGTGAAAGGCGTCCGCACTGCCAGCGATGGCCGCGAACAGGCCGCCCTGTTCCTGCATGACGGTGACACCTTCGGCGCGGAGGCGGTTTTCAGCAGGTCGGCTTACCCGGTCACTGTCACGGCACTCGAAAAAGTCCACGCCTGGGCAGTCCAGGGCCCGACGCTAATCAGCCTGGCGGAGCGCTACCCGGCGTTGGCGCTGGCCTGCCTGGAGCAATTGAGCGCCCGCGTTATGTATTATGTGCAATTGGTGGAAGATCTTGGGCTGCGCAGTGTCCAAGCGCGGATGGCGCACACCCTGCTCAACTATGCCGAACTGCGCGAAGGGCAGTTAATTATCCCGCGCCGGCAATGGACAACTCTGGATGAAATGGCAACACGGCTGGGAACCGTGCGAGATGTTCTCAGCCGCGCCTTGAAAGCCCTGGAATCAGAGGGCATCCTGCGCCTGGAGCGCAACCAGATTGTGGTGCTTGACCCCAAAAAACTATTGGAACGCGGGAAAGTTTAACGCGCCACGAAACCTGCTGCGACTTTGAGCTGGCGCACCCGCAGGCAAATCCCACCCAGCCGCCCGGACATGATTCCCAAGATGACCACCATGCAAATATCGGCCAGGAAAACCCAATCAGGGAACATCGCGGCGACCAGTTTGGCGATGACCAATAACCAGATCAGGATGAGATAAACCACATCCATAGACAGGAGCACGGCGCGGGTTTCGGTATCCGCCCGCATGGGGACGATGCGGCTCATCCACATGCCGAGGGGAAAACACAGCAGGTAAATCAGTCCCACCCACTCCCAGTGAAAATGCCCGGCGGCGATGTCGCGGAAGAAGTAGACGCCGAAAATCGCCGAAAACTGGATGAGCAGGAAGGCCCGCAGCCAGATTTTGAAGCGGCTTTTTTTCATCTCGCCGCGGCCCCAGGCCAAAAGGCTGGGGAGCGATTTATCGGCGGGCAGGAAGGGCAGTTTATTCAAGAGTTCATTCATCAGAACACCATCAGGGCCATCGCCAGGAGCATGTAGATTGAGGCGAATTTAAACAGCCCAAAATTGAGTTTTTCGGTTGGCTTGAGCACGCTGGCAACTGCCAGCACGAACAGGACAAGCGAAAGTACCACCAGTCCGCCAAAGTGCAGGTAGCTCAGGCCAATCTGCCATGCGGAGATGCCCATTGCTATTACAGCAATGACACTGGAAATGGCAATCGTCAGTCGGGTGGCGGGGAAGCCGTAGGTAGATGCAAAAGTGGGGATACCGGCAGCCTTGTAGTCATCGAAGTATTTCATGCTGTAGGTCAAGATGTGGGTTGGAATCCAGAACAAAATCCCCAGACAGAGCAGCAGTCCAATCCCGTCAATCCCGCAGATGCCGAGTGTGCGCCCGGCCAGGATGGGCATCCCACCCGAAATCCCGCCCCAGACAATGCTCCAGCAGGTGCGGCGTTTGAGCCAGAGGGTGTAAACCACCACATCGAAGAACAGCCCGGCGAAAACCACCAGTCCGTAGAGGGCTTCCATTGCCACCGCCAGACCAACCCCTGCCAGCGAAAGCGCCAGCCCCAGCCGCAGGGCTTCATTCGGAGAAACTTGTCCTGAACTGAGCGGACGCTTTTTTGTCCGCCCCATTTTGGCATCGATGTCGCGATCCCACCACATGTTCAACACTGTGCTGCCACTGATTGCCAGGAACAGGCTGAGCCCCAGTCCGGCCAGTGTTCCGACATGGAAAACAGGGCAACGGGCACTCATATATCCTGCCAATCCGGTGCTGAGCAGCAATCCTGTTTGCAGGCTTTTGATCAGGGGCCAATAGAGGCGGATTTTGGACATCGTGCCCAAAGGGTATTTTAGATTTTGGATTTCAGATTGTAAGGTCATGCGAAACTCCTGTTTGGACGGAAATAAGCGTAAATCGTCAATCAAAAATCGCCAATCAACGTGCGCAGCGGAAACCGACGCCGGGGCTGAAATACGTTGGGGTGGCATTATTCCGCACCCAGACGCGCAAATCCATATCGTAAACATCTTTTGAGCCGCCGCGCATGAAACGGTAGTGCATGCCTTCATAATCGTTTCCTGTCCACTGCCAGACGTTCCCGGCCATATCGTACAGACCATAGGGGCTGGCCGAATCGAGGGTGGCGTATCCGTTATACATCTTGCCGTTGTAGAAACCAACCGGTGAAGTGCGTGAACCGAAGCTGGACATATCTTCGAAAGGATCGCGGGATGAGTAAAAATTGGCGTTATTGAGTTGGATTTCCTCGCCCCAAGGGAAGGGGCGGGCATCCGTGCCGCGCGCGGCCTTTTCCCACTCCATTTCGGTGGGCAGCCGCCAGTCGTAATACCGGCAGTAGCCCCACGCGCCGAACCACGAAACCATCGTCATTGGGTAATTTTCGTAGCCGGGCTGAACCGAGAAGCGGATTCCGTCAAATTCAATTCTTTGGGATGGGTCGTTCAATGGGATGAAAACCCAATCCTCTGCTTTGATCTCTTCTTCGTGCTTGACTCCGTGGAAAGGGTCGCCGTCATACCACCCGGAGGCTGTTTCGCCGTTATCAGTGACTTTGATTGTCCCGTCAGCAAGCGCCGCGTTGAGGAAATCGGCGTACTGTGTGGCTGTAACATCAGTGATCATGATTTCGTAGGCTTGCGTGGTTTCCACTTCGTTGTGTTGACCGAAGAAAAACTCTCCCGCCGGGATTTGCGCCCACGAATTGGGGTCTATTCCTGTCTCAAAGGCAGGCATCGGAGCGTTCAAATCGACAGCGGCGCACCCAGCCAGTAAAACGGCGAGCAGGATGAGGATGGGAATGATACGCTTCATGAGTTCACCTCGTCCGACAGTTCGTGAGTCGTTTCCGTTTGCCAGCGTCCGCCCGGTTTGAACAAGTCCACCAGCCGCCAGACCAGCACTACGGCCAGCAGCGTCAGCAATGCGCCGAGTCCAAAATCCATCGCCAGCATCAGGCCGTTGACCAGCGGTTGCTGCGATGCCTCGCTGATGAACAGGCGCTTCATCTCGAAAATGGTCACGCCTGCTAGGGCAATATCCGAAAAGACCAGGATGCACCAGCCGTAGATTTGGCGGGCTTTGCCTTTCAACCCAAGCATGTCGCCGTAGTAGAACAGGATGATGGTGGCGATGATGGCCGAGAGCGCGTGCCAGTGACCAGTGAGTTCGATGCGCTCCTCGCGGGCGGGCCAGACGCGGAAGATTTCATCCAGCCGGACGGCCATGAAGATGCCGATGCCGCTGGTGGTGAAGTTCATGAAGAGCATTTGCCAGGTGGGGCCGAATTTGAGCGGATCGCGGACAAGCGCGGCCAGCTTTTGCCCCAGGTTGGGTTTGGCGAGATGCGCCGTGCCGTCCTTGATGAGTTTGTTCCAACTCCAGATGAGCAGGAAGAGCGCCGCCAGCATGGAGGGCGTCGCGCCGACGTAGATGACCATGTGCGCGATGGGTTCGAGCGGCGTGACCACGCCCCAAACGCCGAGATTCAGCACAATCGTGCCGAGAATCATCAGCGGCATGGCGATTTTCTGCCAGATTCCCTTGAAGTTCAGCCAGCGCCCGACGATGAGAGTCAACATGATGGCGATGAGCGCCAACATGATGTGCAGGTGGCCGATGACGGAGTATTCCATAACCGATTTTTCGGGGTAGCGGATGACGTTTTCGGCCAGGAAAACCTCGAAGCCGTTGCCAAAGTACGCGCCGGGGACTGCCCCAAAGAGCGCGGATAGCACGGTGGTCACAGATGTGGCGAAAAAGGCCAGGCGTTCCAAATCCACGCCGCCGGGCAGGTGGGCGTAGGCGTTGTCGGCAACGTGGTACTCTTTATCCCAGGGCCAGAGTGCCACGCAGATCAGCACGCCCGCGAAGAAAATCAGGCTCAGGCCGGTGATGTACAGTCCGTGAAAAGCCCAATTATGCCCAAAGTAGGCGAAGCCCAGCCCGAAAGTCATCGTCAGGAGGTAGCCGACGGTGATGAGCAGGTTGATGGCCGTTTTGAAGAACGGTTTCATCCGCAGCAAGCTGGTAATCATGTAGGTTTCGATGGCGACGACGGCCATCGCTATCGAGTGGTATAGGATGACGATGCGGCCTTCACGCTCGGCCTGGACTAAGTCCATGCCGAGCGTTTTGACCAGCCAATCACGCACGCCCATCTCTGCCATCGGGCCGGAGAGCATCCCCCATACGGCCGTCACTAACCCAATCATGGCAATCGCCACGAGAATCAGGCCTTTGGTAGAGTTGAACAGGTAGTTGAAGCGGGTTTTGACAAATTGCATGGCTGCGCTCTGCGCCGGTCAGTTGGCGGCGTACCAGTCGGCGAGGGTTTTCCGCATGGGCGGCAGGAGCAGGATGATCAGCAGGACGGTGCTGAGCAGCGGGGCGGGCAGGAACATCGAGAAGCGGTGGACTTCATAGAGGGCATTGTGCAGCCCGAGCGGGTAGCCCGCCATCATCGACATGGCCGCGCCGAAAATGCCCACTGGCATCGCCCAGGTTTTCTTGCTCAAGACCGCCATCAGGAAGATCAGCCAGGCCGCCGCTCCCCACCAACTGACCTGCTGCGACATGACATACATGCCGTTCCAGAAAGGATTATCGTGCGAGGTGGTGTATTTGGAAATCGGCGCGACGCCGTCCATAAAGGTCAGCACATAAGCGATGCCGACAAAGAAGGTCAGCGTGATGATTTTCCAGTTGACACCCTTGATGAGCAGCATCCCAAACCACAAAACGGCGGCGATACCGAAGACAATCAGCGTCGGCCCCGGCAGGTGGCTGTCCATCGCCGGGACGGCGGGGAAGAAGCCCACCAGCAGTTGGATGGAGGCGGCCAGTGTTCCCCAGAACCAGGCCCAGCCCTGCTTGTTGGCGAAACCGTACAGCACGGCGGCCCAAATCCCACCGGCAGCAATGCCCAGCCAGCCGAGCACGGCGTAAACGACGGTGACGGAAGTTGCCTCATCGAAGCGCCCGGCGGCGTTTTTGGCGTCGATGACAAAGTTGTATTGCCCGGCCATCAGGTAGAAGGTCAGCAGTCCGGCCAGGACGCCCAGGATGGACAGGCCAATTCCTAGTTTTTGGTTGTTTTTCATACAATTCTCCTTTTTATGTTTGCGCGGTTTTATTTTTTCGTTGTCCTTTAACAATGTAAGGGAGCAGGTAAAGATATGCTCCGGTGATAGCCATGAACAACATAAGAATCGAAGGCAGTTTTTCCCATTTTGCCCAAAATTCGATAGCGGATGGACTACCCGCCACTTCGATAGTGAGTCGAACAGGGATTAGCAAGGCGGTTGGCGCAGCAATCCAACGATGAATCTTTCGCAGCCATTTATTCAGAAATTTTGTCATTGGGTGCTATTATTTTTCCTTGATTTTGGGATTAAGAAGCCGGTCAACTTGTGCCAACTTTCACTAGCATACAAGTTGACCGGCTTTTTGGATACGACTTTTGTCGTATGCCATTCACATAAGTTGCCGAGTTTTAGCCATACGACTGGTCTTACCATTGTGAGCTGGCAGAAACCTCTGCCAGCTCAATTTTTGTAATCACCAAATTTTTCGTGACGGGTTTCAATTCAAAGTTAATCATGGAGGCTACAATGGCACAGAGAGCGGTGATCTACATTCGCACCTCATCTGAAACTCAGGGTGAAAAATCGAGTCCTGCCGAACAGGAGGCAGATTGCCGGCATCTTGCCCACGAAAAGGGATTACAGGTCGTCTGTGTTTATCGTGATGTGGAAAAGTACCGAGTGGGTAACAGGTTGGTCGAACCTTCGGGAAGCCGTTCAGATCGTCCTGTTTTGCAAGCCATGCTCAATGATGCCACCAGAGATAAATTCGATGTTATCCTGGCCTGGCGTGAAGACAGACTGTATCGTGGAATACGAGCGATGTTGACTGTTTTGGAAACCGTTCAGGATTACAAGATCGAAATTCTGCTGGCAAAAGAAAACTTCGATGCCCAGATCGCTCCTATCCGTGCCTGGGTGGCTCAGATGGAATTGGATGGGATGAAAGAGCGGATGGAGATGGGTGTGATCGCACGGCTCAAAGCCGGCAAAGCAAACACAGGACAGAATCGCTACGGGTATATCCGAATTGGCGAACAGATCCACATCCAGAAAGAAGAAGCACAATGGGTACGTCAAATCTTCACATGGTATATCCAGAAAACACCCCTCAATCAAATTCGAAAACGCCTGATCGCTGCGAATGCTCCACAAAAGGGGAGTAGCATTTCCCGACACATCCAATGGTCCCGGTCCAGTATTCAGGCTATATTCAAATCTGCCAGAGAGTATGCCTATGGCTTCAAAACCTACTCCCGTGCAGGGCAGACTTTCCAAATCCCTGTGTCACCTATCCTCGATATGTCCACCTATGAATTATTTGTAAAGATGAGAGAAGAAAACAAAACCCACCCAAAACACCGCAGGCAAAATGACTACCTGCTATCTGGGCATCTAAAATGTGCCTGTAACCTGACCTGGCGGGCACGCACAGCCACTCACCGTAATAGCCGCAAGGGGGAGTGGGTGGAGCGCAAAACCCCGATCAGTACCTATTTCTGTCCACAACCCCATAAGGAACTCAGACCCCCAGAATGTCCGAAATCCGTGAGTGCCAAACAAGCAGAAACTCAGGTCTGGAAGAAATTGTATGAGTTCGCTATGAACCCGGAATTCTTGCATGCGCAAGCCAGGGACCTGGTCAAGCTACTCCAGCAAAGGTATGAATACCTACAAAAAGATCGGGGACAGATTCTTGAAGAACTGGATAAGGAGTCCGCTAAGCGCCAGCAAGTGATCACGGAAGCCCGCATAAAAATGAGGGCGGATGCTATATTTGATGCGCGGATGCGTGAGCTGTATACAGTAGAAGAACGATTGAAGCGCAGGTTGACAGCCCTTGAGCAAGAGATTGACACCTATGCCAGGTTGGATTGGGAAGAAAAGGTCAAGGGGTATGTGGCGGATCTTCAAGCAGGGATCGAAGAATTGAACAATGCTAACCCCAAGACTCTCGAAGAGCTACATCTTGTCTTTCTGTTGAAAAAACAATTGGTGGATGAACTTGTCGCTGAAGCGATGATCGATGGCAAGCGAGACATTCAGGTGGAGTTTCGAGCCAAAATTATGGATCAAGAATTGAGAAAAAAACTACTGGATTTTCCAAATGGTGGCGAAATTGTAGTTCAGCTGTAGCGAATAACTTCCAATGAAAACAAAAACGCCTTGAAAATCTTTTTTGCAGGATTTTCAAGGCGTTTTTCACATCCTCTCTCTCAAGAGGCAGGGTGTGGTATGTATTAAATGTGGTTCAATGTGGGTCGGAACTTATACCCATATGCATGATATATACCTCGTCTGGCAAATACAAATTCGATTTTAA
>CAILWD010000470.1 GCA_903837815.1 uncultured Chloroflexota bacterium
CTCGATGTCGAAGGGCTTGGTGATGTAATCATCGGCGCCCAATTCGAGTCCCTGGAGTTTGTCGCTGCGCTCGTCTTTTTGGGTCAAAAATATCACCGGAATGTGACTGGTGCGGGTGTTGGTGCGCAGGGTGCGGCAGACCTCATAGCCGTCGATGTCCGGCAACATGATGTCCAGTACGATTAAATGCGGAAGGACCTGCCTGGTCTTCTCCAGGGCGTCGCGTCCGCGGTTGGCTACATCCACGTCATATTGCAGACTGGTGAAGTAGATTTTGAGCATGTTGGCGATGTCGATATCGTCTTCCACTACCAAAAGCCGGGCGTTTCCCATGTAAGCCTCCTCTAAGCGCGTCGAAGCCCTTTGCGGGCATTTTTTCGAACGGCTTCGATCTGTTCGTGTGTGACTTCGCGTTCGAACGAACGGAATCCGCTCATGCGGAAGCCGTGCCGTTCTGCAATCTCGGTAATTTCTTTTACGCGTTCCAAGGTTATATCCTTGCCTACGGTATAGTCCTCAAAACGACCCTCCAAAGCCAGGGCGATGGTTTCTGCCATGCAGGCGTACGCCTTGCCTTCGGGAAAGCCGAAATTGAAGTGAAAATCAACGGGGCCTGGCACGTCTACCATGCCGCCGTCAATGACTAATATATCATCTCTCACCGCCGCCACCATTGCAGAAACATCACGAGGGCGGGCGACGTCACAAACCACGCTTCCCGGCTGCAAATGCTGTGGGTGAATAACATCGTGGATGGAACTGGTCACGGTGAGGATTAACTGCGCTTCCCGCAGGACATCCATTTTCGTGCTGATCACCAGTTCGCTGCGCGACCACGTCCCGATCCTGTCTCGCAGGGCTTCGAGTTTTGCCTGATCGCGGGCGATAAGCAGAACCCGCGCGGCTTCACCAGCCAGCAGTTCGGCGCAGACATGTCCAATCGCGCCGGTTGCCCCGACCACGGCGACGGTCGCCTCTTCGATTTTAATGCCCATCACTTTCGCCGCGTCACGGATGGCTTGCACTGCCATGGCAACGGTAAACGAATCGCCGGTAGTGACGGGGATGTTCAACTCATTTGCGATGGTCACGCCGGCATCTCCGACCACCGATGTGAAAGCGCCAAGACCAAGGATATTTGCGCCGAGTTTTTCTGCCATGCGCCCGGTCTGGATAATTTTACGATAGACGACACGCTCAGGCAACTCCATCATGCGGCGCGGCGTGTAGGGGCAGGCAATAAACCAGCCTTGGATCACCTTGCCTGTCGATTGCGAGGTAATGCCTTCGATTTTCGAAATATAGACAGGAGGAAAAAAGGTGGAAAAAAAGTCTATTTGTCTTTCATTTAGTGCATGTCCTAAAAAGGGAAACTTGCGGCTGACATCTCGCTTGGGGTCGATGGGGTGAATGATGAAGGCGAAACTATCCATGTTTTACCACGATTCGGCAATGCCTTTCTCTGGTTTGTGGTACAGCACCTGATGCAAGTCTGACGCTTTCAAGTGATGATGGTCGCTGTCTTCGAATGAAACATCGCGGTCGATGATGCGCCGTTCCTTCGAGGCAGCCAGCACCACATCTGACTCAATAGTGCGAGCCGGGTACACGATCATGCCCGCCCCAATGCGACAGTTGTGACCGACACAGCCGCCCAAGACGGGGCGATTCGAGATTCCCAACTTGCCGGCGCCATCACGGGCGCGGATGGGGGCGGGAATCAGGTTGTAATCGGTCCAGGTGGAACCCGCGCCGATGAAAGTTCTCTTCCCAATCACGCACATTTGCAGGCAGGTGTTTTGGGCCACCATGCTGCCTTCCATGATGGTGGTCATGAACAGGGAGGCGCGAAACGGCAGGAAAGTTCCATCCCCCACAACAGAAAGCATCACCTGGCAACCCTGCGAGATGTTTACATTGTTGCCGATAATGGAATTGTCGATGACCGCGCCAGCATTGATGGTGACATTGTCGCCAATGGTTGTCGGGCCCTTAATAATGGCGCTTGGGTCAATGACGCAGTTTTTACCAACCTTCACAACTTCCGAGCACTCCAGCACCTGACGTCCTTCATAAATGGCCCTGCCGATGATCTTGAGCTTGAAGGCCAGGTCTTCGTTCCCTTTGTTTTCGTAGCGGGCGCCACGCGCAAATAAGCCAAACACCACGTCGGCAATAAAGATATGCGCCCAACTATCAATTGCCATCATGGCGCGTAAGGGAACCTGAAAAACCAGGTCGCCGCTTCTATCTGCCATATAGGTTGGCACATGATAATAGCCGATCTCGCGCGCCTTCATGTCGATGACAAGCGGCTCCACGTCTGCCACGGGGCCGTTGGGGTAATACCATAAATCCGCAAGATACAGGCTTCCTGCGGGGGTATAAGAAGCGGATAAGGGCAGGGCGTGTTCACGGAAGGCGGGGTCATCGGCGCGGAAAGCGGCCCGCACGGGCTTTTTCCCCCTGATCGCTTTTTCCATAAAGGCGCCGATATACTCTTCGTCGAAGAACAGGTTATCGCGATAGACAATGGTCGGTTCGCGCACCGGCTGCAGACGCTCTCCTTTTTTCAGTTCCCGTTCATGAGTCACATAAGGAGCCAAAAGATCACGCTGACAAAGCCAGAGCGGCGCGTTTTGGATGCGCAACTCACGCGCCGGTTCGCAAAACGGCATGATCGGGTTCGGCGCGTGGAGGATGATCTTCATCATAATGAGGGATTATAAATCAAAGTGAGATATAAATCGCTCATCCCAGAAATTTGTCACCAAACGAAAAGCCCCCTTGGCGGGAGCAGAAATCTGGTCAAAAAGAAGTTCAATCTCGAAGAGGAAGAGGCTCGTCGAGAAATCTCTTCAACTTCTGGCTGAATACAATCGGCTCTTCGAGCATGGGGAAGTGCCCTGCCTGCGGAAAGCGCTCGATGAGGGCGTGGGGAACCCCGTTCAGCAGCGGCTTCCACTGCCGGGGATGAACAATCACATCCTTATCGCCGTACATGCCCATCGTCGGCACCTTGACTTGCGGGATGAGGGGAATCAGATCAGTGCGTCGCAGCGAAGCGATGGAAAGTAGGAAAGACTCGAGAGTGGTGCGCGACAGGTCGTTGTCCATCATTTGCGGAAAGCGTGGATCGCGACAAATGTACGGGGAATACACCTTCATTCCCGAGCGAAAGACGCCCATCATATTGAACAACATGAACGCGATTGGGCGGTAGCCTGCAAGTTTGAGCAATGGCGCTAGCGAGGAACCGATAATTGGAGAACCAACCACCACCACTTTACTGACCCGCTCTGGGTATTTGATGGCAACCGAAAGGCTGACTGTGCCGCCCATGCTGTGACCCACCAATGGAGCGCGGACAATCCCCAATTGTTCCATGAACTGGTTAACAAGGCTGACAAAATCAGAGACGGCATAGGTCTCGCGCTTCTTGCCCGATTCGCCAAAGCCCCAAAAATCCAGGGCATAGGTGCGGTAAAACGCGCCGAGATAGGCCATCGTCTCCTGCCAAAGCCCCCAGGAACCCAGCCATCCATGCAAAAGAATTACGGGACGCCCGCGCCCGTAGACTTCGTAGTGAACGATACCCTGATCAGTCGTGATTGAAGACACAGCAAAATATGAACCCTTCCCCTATTTCCCGGAGTCCATTTCCTTGAGGATACCGTATAACAACTCAAGCAAGACGACTTTTACCGTATTCCGGTCTGTTGCCACACAAGGGAGGAGCTTGGTCCTGGCATCCAGGCGGAGCGCATGGCGCACATCTTCGAGGTCCCAGGCATCTTCCATATCCTGCTTATTGGCAGCGACAACAAACGGCGTGGGGGCATAGGCGCGGAAGGTCTCAAGGATTGAACGGGCCTCGCGGAAGGTCTCGGGGCGGGTGCTGTCCACCATGACGATGAAGCCCAACATGCCCTCTGAAAGAATCTCCCACATAAAATCGAAGCGTTTTTGGCCGGGTGTTCCAAACAAGTACAGAACGAGGTCTTCGTCCACCGTGATACGTCCAAAGTCCATTGCCACAGTGGTAGCGGATTTTACATTGCGTTCCTCTTCAGAGGAGATTCTGCGCTCCGTTGCCACCACATCAATTTCGCTGACAGACTGGATGAACTGGGTCTTGCCAGCGCTGAAGGGGCCTGTTACTACCATTTTGACCGTTTGCATAATGACTATCCTTCTGTCCCTGATAACTACAAGGCACGAATGCGACCAATTAATTTATTGATTAAATTCTTCTGTTCCTGCTTATCCTGAACCGGGAACTGTTTTGCAATGGCAGGGGGCGCTGATCCAGCCGGGCGGACCAATTCCACCAACCCAGCCTGAAGCAGGCCGTACACGATCCTGCGGATGTCGAAATCGCTTAGCCTGTTCGTGCCGGCGATCTGCCGCATGGTGTTCTTCGGGTCGACGAATTTGACGACCTTCCACTCCTCAACACTCAAGTTGACGTTGGTGAGGGGACGGTCTGTGAATTTCAGCGCCATATCGAGGCTGGGGATTTCATCCTGCAACTGTTCCAATTCCCGCAGTTGCCGCGAGCCTTCGATGATTATATTTTCAAGGTCCAGTTTGACATTAATGCGACCATCCGGCGGGAGCATGTCGTTTTCGAAGCGGAAGATGCCCTCCACCCAGGTAAACAACTTCCGCACCACTTCGGTGAAGTATCCCTGCAAGTTGAGAAGGATATCCTCCTGGGTCACATAGCCGGCATTAATCAACAGCAGACCCAACTCTTTGTCGGTCATTTGTCCGGCGCGTTCTGCGATGGCACGATATTGGTTGACGTTGATTTTGTTTGCCTTGTGCAGGACGGAAGCAAGCCCACTATCATCCTTGCCGAGCTGGGCATACGCCAATTTACCTTCGCGGAATGAAACAAAAGCCTGTTCTGAAGGACCGTCCAGAATTAATGTCCCCGTTTTGCTGGCAAGGTTGATCAGGTTGAGAAGTTGCGTAATCGTAAAATCTCTTAGATTTCCACGCAGAGCCATATATCCTCTAAATCATCCCTCCGTGAGGGATTCACGTAAAAATTATACATGCAAGGGGATAATGCGTCAATTAAACAGGCTAACAGACTTGTGAGGGCGCCGCGCTACTCTCAAATGAGGTAAAAAATCTTCATCCTTGCAAGAGACAACCCTCAAACACATCCGGACTGTTACAAAGCCGCCTGACAAAACAAAAAATCGCCCTGAGGGTCTCCACTACAGAGAAGAACTCTTCGGCCACACAAACACGATCCTCCAGAGCGACGCAATTGAGCTTTATCACCGCCATGAGTTTGCATCTTGACATCATTGCATTTTTGGCGATAATTCAATCCAACAGGCGAGCCTAAAAAGGCAGTGACAGAGGAAAGTAGACTGGCAGAAGCCGTCAGAGAAGCGCAAGGCAAGCGGTGAAATTGCGCCCGACCGAAACCCGTTGAAGTTCCCTCTCGAGCCGTTTATGTGAAGACGTGTCAGGTGTTCCTGTGTCACGTTTGTAGTGTAAGCCGCAGCCCCAGCGTTATGAGGGAAGCCGATGATTGTCGGCGTAAAGTGCATTTGAATGTGGGTGGTACCACGGGAAACTTCCCTCCCGTCCCATTGTGGGCGGGAGGATTTTGTTTTTAGAGAATAGAGATTGGAGGTTAGAGAATAGTGACTATTCCCTAATCAGCTACTCTCTAGCTATCTTGATTGGAGGTCGTATGTTGGATAAATTGAACGAGATCGGGAAGTCTGCGCTGGAGAGTCTGGCGGACGTGAAAGACCAGTCCGCGCTGGATACTTGGCGCGTGGCAAATCTGGGACGCAGTTCCCCGCTAATGCAGGTATTCTCAGGGCTGGGTAAACTCTCGAAGGAGGAGAAACCAGTTGTCGGCGCGGAGGCGAACAAGGTCAAGGTGGCGCTCGAAGCCGCTTTGGAGGAAAAGTCCAGGGCGGTGAAGGAAGCCTCGCTGGCAAAATCCCTCGAAGAGGAAGCGCTGGATGTGACCCTGCCTGGGCGCAAGGTCAACATCGGCAGGCTGCACCCGTCCACACAGCAGTTGCGGCGCGTGCTGGCGATCCTCGCCGAGATGGGCTTTCAGGTTTACACCTCGCGCGAGGTCGAAAGCGACGAGATGAATTTCCAGATGCTGAACTTTGCGCCACACCATCCCGCGCGCGAAATGCAAGATTCGTTTTACGTTGAGTCTGAAGGACGGGAGGATAATCCCATCTTGATGCGGACTCACACGTCACCCGGACAGATTCGCGCGATGCGCGAGGCTGTGGCGACCAATCCGCAGAACCCGCCCCCCATTCGGATTGCCCTGCCCGGAATGTGCTATCGCTACGAGCAAATCACGGCGCGGTCTGAGATTCAGTTCAATCAAGTGGAGGGACTTGCTGTGGGTGAGGGAATCACTTTCGCCGACCTTAAAGGCACGCTGACCGATTTTGCGCGGCGCATGTTCGGCGCTCATGCAAGGGTGCGATTTCGCGCCTCGTACTTCCCGTTCACCGAGCCGAGCGCTGAAGTGGACGTGGAATGTTTCGTCTGCGGCGGCAAGGGATGCCAGGTCTGCAAGAATTCGGGCTGGCTCGAAATCCTCGGCAGCGGCATGGTGCATCCAAACGTGTTGCAGAATGGCGGCTACGACCCCAAACGCTACACAGGCTTCGCCTTCGGCATGGGAACCGAACGTCAGTTGATGCTGAGAAATAAGATCACCGACATCCGTTACTTCTGGGGTAACGATGAGCGATTCTTGGAGCAGTTTTAGGAGATCAGAGAATAGAGAATAGAGAGTAGTAAAAAGGAGAATGACATGAGCGTACAAGGTTTGAAGAAGTTGCAGGTTTGGGTTCGGGCAAAGGACTTTGCTGTGCGAATCTACAAACAAGTCTTGCCAATTCTGCCTCCCGAAGAAAAATGGAGCTTGAACCAACAAATCCGCCGCTCATCTGTAAGTGTCTCCGCCAACATTGCCGAAGGTTACGGGCGTTTCTATTATCAGGATAATGTCCGTTTTTGCTACAATGCTCGCGGCTCGTTGGAGGAGACTCTCAGTCATCTGGTTTTCTCCTTTGAAGTGGACTTCATCCCTGCCGAACTTTATCAAGAATTGGAAACAGAAGGTGAAGAAATCGAAAAAATGCTCAACGGCTACATTGCTTTCCTAAAAAGGAGCAAGCAGGGAGCCAACGAACCTGGCGCGAATCACGCCGTTCGGGAAGATGCCACAACATACGACGCCGAACCGCTGGACAACACGGAAGATACTACGCAGTAGTCATCTACTCAACTATTCTCTACTTATCTACTCTCTTCTCACTGGAGTAAATTATGAAATTACCTCTCTCATGGCTAAAAGATTTCATTGATTTGGACGGGCTGTCTGTCGAAGACATTGCCCGCAAGTTGACCCTCGCTGGTCTCGAAGTGGACGAGATTCTTTACGCGGGTCTCGAAATGCCGACCTACAAGGATGGCGAGAAGCACGAGTTCAAGACCAACGGCATCGGCTGGAACAGGGAAAAGATCGTCGTGGCGGAAATCCGCGAGGTAAAGCCGCATCCCAACGCCGATAAGCTGACTCTGCTCGACCTGTATGACGGTTTGCAGGAACAGGTGGTGCTGACAGGCGCTCCCAACATCTTCCACCTCAAAGGCGCGGGACCGTTGCCCAAGCCGATCAAGGTGGCATACGCAAAAGAAGGCTCCACCATTTACGATGGTCACGCAGACGGTCTCATACTGACCACGTTGAAGCGCGCCAAAATTCGCGGCGTGGATTCGTACTCGATGGTCTGCTCCGAAAAGGACCTGGGCATCAGCGAGGAACACGACGGCATCATCCTGCTCGATGACGATGCACCCGTCGGGATGCCGCTCGTCGATTACATGGGCGACGCCGTTCTGGACATTTCCATTCTGCCGAACATGGCGCGTAATGCGAATGTGATCGGCGTGGCGCGGGAACTCTCGGCATTGTTGGGACGGGAGTTGCGGAAGCAGGTTGACAAGTACACAGGTACACAGGTAAATGGTCAACCCGTAACCGAACTCGCTGAAATCGAAATCACTAACCCTGAGTTAAATCCGCGCTTCGTGATCGGGCTTATTCGGGATGTGGAAATCAAACCCAGCCCATACCAGATTCAACGCAGACTCAAACTCGCTGGCATCCGCGCCATCAACAACATTGTGGACGCGACCAATTACGCCATGCTCGAACTTGGCGAGCCGCTGCACGCCTTCGATTATGACGTTCTCAAGGAACGCGCTGGCAGCAAGAAAGTCAAAATCATCACCCGCACCGCGAAGGACGGCGAGAAACTCACCACACTTGACGGTGTCGAACGCGCGCTCACTTCGACCAATGTGCTGGTCTGTGACGAAAAGGGTTCATTGTCACTTGCTGGTGTGATGGGCGGCTCTGAATCCGAAGTGACCGACAAGACCAGGAACATCCTGCTCGAAGGCGCGGCGTGGAACTTCATCAACATCCGCCGCACGGCAAAACAACACAACCTCCCATCCGAGGCTTCGTTCCGCTTCTCGCGCGGCGTGCATCCCGCGATTGCCGAACACGGCGTCAACCTCGGATTGAAATATATGGCGGAGTGGTCAAACGGCAAAGTCGCGCCAGGGCTTGTGGATGCGTATCCGCTCAAGCCGAAGGATTCCGCGGTTGAAGTCACACCCAGAGATGTCAAACGTCTGCTCGGCATCGAACTGACACTCGAAGAAATTGCAAGTTTGCTTTCCCGTCTGGAATTCAAGTGCGAAGTAATGAGTGACAAGTTACGAGTTACCGCTCCCTCCCATCGCATGGATATCGACGAAGGTGTTGTCGGTCTCGCGGACGTGCTGGAGGAAGTGGCACGTTCCTACGGCTATGAAAACATCCCCACCACCACGATGGCGGATGCCCTCCCGCCGCAGATTGGCAACCCCGTCCACGAGTGGGAGGAACACCTGCGCGACCTGCTGGTGTCAATCGGGATGCAGGAAATCGTCACCTACCGCATGACCTCGCCTGAAAGAGAGTCGCGCCTCGACGTAAGGGCAGGTCTCAGACCTGCCCCGACAACGGACTACGTCCGCATTGCCAACCCCATCGCGCCTGAGCGAAGTGTCCTGCGCCGCAGCCTGCTGACCTCCGTGCTGGAAGTGGCGGAGAAGAATGCCAAGGCGAATTCAATCTCGATGTTCGAAGTGGGTTCGATCTTTGAGCCTGTCAAGAATGACTCTTCGACAGGCTCCGCGTCAG
>CAILWD010000471.1 GCA_903837815.1 uncultured Chloroflexota bacterium
CTTATAAGTATCACTATTCCTGTGTGTGTTGAAGGTTTTCAAAAAATTCTAATTAGGAATGGTGAAAGCTAACAGCGTAGCACAAAGCCCCTCGAAACAGATTTTCCAAAAATACCACATATTATAAAAAATATGGTATTTTTGTTGTATAATCCCTTTATGGCAGATTACAAAAAAATCTTCACCACGCACAGCGGAATCCTGCGCGCCTCCAAAGCCATTGAGTTGGGCGTGCCCAAGCACATCCTGTACGAAAAGGTGAAAACGGGCGAACTCGTCCGCGAGGCGCAGGGGATTTACCGCCTGAGCAACAGCGAACCGCTGGGAAACCCCGACCTCGTCAATATCAGCCTGCGTGTGCCACGGGCGGTGTTCTGCCTTATCTCCGCGCTGTATTTCCACGAACTCACCACACAGATTCCGCATCAGGTCTATTTTGCCCTGCCGCGTGATGTCAAGACGCCCAAGCTCGGATATCCCCCCATCCGTGTTTTTCATTTCTCACACGAAGCCTATCAAGCGGGCATCACCCAGCATGAACTGGACGGGGTCAAGGTCAAAATCTACGACCGCGAGAAGACCATTGCCGACTGTTTCAAGTTCCGCGAAAAAATTGGCATGGATGTGACGCTCGAAGCCGTCAGGGATTACCTGCGACAGCCGAAGGTGGATGTGTCCCTGCTGATGGAGTACGCCCGCATCAACCGCGTGGAAAAGGTCATGCGTCCGTATTTGGAGGTGTTGCTATGAAGGAACCAGCCAGGAACATTCCCGCCTCCATTCTGGCGCGGCTGCGAAATCAAAGCGAGGAAATGAATCGCCCCTTTGCGGAAGTCCTCCAGTATTACGCCATGGAGCGGTTTCTGTATCGGCTCTCGAAGACAGGGGATGCCGATAAGTTCATTCTCAAAGGTGGTTTGTTGTTTCATGTCTGGAATTTGCCCTTGCGCCGCCCCACGCGGGATATTGATTTCCGCGGCTATGTTTCGGGAGACCCCGCGACTCTTTCGAAGCTTGTCCATGAAATCATCGAAGTGTCCGCGCTGGAAGATGGACTTGTTTTTGATCCCCAATCTGTTTCGGTGGAAGAAGCGCAACTCGACGCCGACTATCGAGGAATCCGCGTGAAGCTGATTGCCCTACTGGAGCGGACTCGCATCCCCCTGCAAATTGATATCGGCTTTTCAGACCAGCTCGCCTCCAAAGCGGAAGCCATCGAATACCCAAACCTCTTGCCTGACCTGAAACCTGTCCGCATGAAAGGGTATCCCAAAGAAGCTGTGGTTGCCGAGAAATTCCATGCCATGACCCGCCACGGCGACTTGAACAGCCGCATGAAGGACTACTACGACCTCTGGCTGATCTCGGAAACGTTCGAGTTCGAAGGTGCGTCCTTGCAGAAGGCAATTGAGACCACTTTTAGAAGAAGGGATACCGAAGTCCCCAGCGAACGTCCCGTTTCGCTTTCCGCTGATTTTGCCCGCGCAAGCCAAACCCGTTGGTCAAATTTCCTGGGCAGGATGGAATTGGATAATCCTCAGGTTGACGACTTTCAAAGCGTGCTCGAAAGGGTTTGGGAATTCCTCGAATACCCTGTGCGTTTGGCGCTCGCTCAAACCAGGTCGAGCCGCAAATGGATTCCACCAAAAGGCTGGAAGTAAAAGCCTCCCATCCCTTCTTCTGATACAATACGCCCCAATCAACTCCTAATCCCTATTTCCTATTCCCTAATCACCTACCCCCCATGGCAAACGAAACCACACAAGTAATCTACTCCATGAACAAAGTGGGCAAGATCGTCCCGCCCAACAAACAGATCCTGCGCGACATCTCCCTCGGCTTCTACCTCGGCGCCAAGATCGGCGTGCTCGGTCTAAACGGCGCGGGCAAATCCACCTTGCTGCGCATCATGGCAGGCGTCGATAACGACTACATCGGCGAGATCTCGCAATCCAAAGGCTACACCACGGGCTTGCTCGAGCAGGAACCCAAACTCGACGAAAGCAAGACCGTCATCGAAGTCGTCAAAGAGGCGGTGCAACCCATCGTGGATATGCTCGCGCGCTTCGATGAGGTCAACGCCAAGTTCGCCGAACCCGACGCCGACTTCGACGCCCTCGTCGCCGAACAAGCCAAACTGCAGGAGCAGCTCGACAAGCACGACGCCTGGAACCTCGACAGCCGCCTCGAACTCGCCATGGACGCCCTGCGCTGTCCGCCGTCGGATACGCCCATCAAGGTCTGCTCGGGCGGAGAAAAGCGCCGCGTCGCCCTCACCCGACTCCTGCTCACCGAACCCGACATTCTCCTGCTCGACGAACCCAC
>CAILWD010000472.1 GCA_903837815.1 uncultured Chloroflexota bacterium
TCCCAATTTCGATAACCTCAAAACCGCGCAGAACAATGATTTTCAAATTCGCAACCATGTCCTTGTGGCAACATCTCCCCTGCGCGAGACCTTCCGCTTCGATGACCGCCGCGCGTTCATCAAAAAATGTAACACCATTGCGGGAGGGCGCACCCTGGTCTTCAAACTGCATCCGTTGGAGGATATAAAAAGGGCGACGAGGGAGATCAACAAATATGCGCCCGGCGCACTGGTCTTTGCCTATGGGAGCATCAACCCGATGATCGCCAACGCTAAGGTAGTCATCACCCAACAATCCACCAGCACCTACGTTGCGCTTGCCCTCGGCAAGGAAGTCCACACCAACCTGAAACTCGACGAACTGAAGCGTCTCATGCCCATCCAAAACGACGGCGCGTCCGCCGTGCAAATCGCCCGTATCTGCGAGCGGATTCTACGCACGCCGACCAACACCCTGCTGGCAAGGCGAAAACTCGCACAGCCCCGCCTCAAACGCGAACGGGTGGATGCCTGGTAGACTTTCATTTTTGTTTACCCGTTGTTAACCGTCTCTTAGGTCATCATTAAACCAATCGCGGTATCATGCGTATATATCCAATGGAGATAAATATGGAAACAATTCTACAATCCGTCGTTCTCGTATCCATGATCGTCGTCTTCGGTGTGGACGCAAGCCGCAAGCGTCGCGACTTTCTCAAAAAACAAAAGCACGCCTGACTCATCGTCATCTCCTTCTTGGCCTCCTCGGAGGCGCTGCCCGCCCTGCCAGCGGGCAGTTTTTATTAATGGAACCCATACAATTCCTTAAACCAATCTTCACAAGTCCTTAACAAGCGGGGACTAGACTTCTACCTGTAACAAGGAGATAACATGGGACTTGCAGATTTACATTTGCACACGATTTATAGTTACGACGGCACCGCCTCGCTGGCAGCCGTTTTGAACCGCGCCAGACAAATCGGGCTGGACGTGATCGCCATCACCGACCACGACGAGGTCAAAGGGGCAATCAAGGCTCTCGAAATTGCGCCAAATTACGGCGTGGAAGTCATCCCCGGCAGCGAGATCACCACCGCCGACGGCGACCTCCTCGGCTTGTTCATCAAGGAAAAAGTGCAGGCGGGACTCTCGCTGGTCGAAACCGTTTTGCGGGTGCGCGAACTGGGCGGGATTTGCATCGCCCCACATCCGATGGCGGGCGGCATGGGTATGAAAAGCCTGGGCGGACGCGTCATCTTGAAAGCGTTGCGTATTCCGCAAGTCGCGGACACCCTGATCGGCATCGAGACCTACAACGGCACATCCATCGACCGTATCAGCAACCACTATGCCGCAATCCTTGCCAGCCGATTGAAGGTCGCGAAGACAGGGAACAGCGATGCCCACACCATTGACACGATGGGCTTCGGCGTGACCGAGTTTGACGGGCATACCGCCGCAGACCTGCTGGCGGCGTTGAAAAATAAAACCACCAAAGCCCACAGGAACAAGGAATGGAGTCCGCTGCGCATCCTTGGCAGTTGGGGAATCCGCTACGTGGGGAGCGCATTCAGCCGCCTGACAGGGCTGGCGTGGACATAATTTTATTTGGAAAGATTTTAGGAATGAAAAACATTTTAGTCACCAATGACGATGGCGTACTTGCGCCGGGACTTCTGGCTCTGGCGCAGGAGATGCGTCATCTTGGAAAAGTAACCATCCTCGCCCCCGACCGTAACTGGTCCGGCGGCGGACATGTGAAAACGCTCGACCGCGCTTTGCGAGTCCGCGAGTTTCATCTCGAAGACGGCTCGCAGGGATTTGGCAGCGACGGCGCTCCCTCGGACTGCGTGGCGTTGGGGACGCTTGGTTATTTCAAGGAAAAATTCGACCTGGTGGTTTCAGGAATCAACGTCGGCGCGAACCTCGGACATGACGTGACCTATTCGGGAACCGTCACCGCCGCAATGGAAGCCGTGATCGCCGGAGTGCCCGGCGTGGCAGTCTCGCTCGAAGTACCGGAAGGATACGTCGGGACGGTTGACTTCCAGCCCGCAGCGTACGCCGCCCGCATTGCAGTCCAAAACGTGATTGCGAATGGGCTGCCAGCCGAGACCCTGCTGAACGTCAACGTGCCGTTTCTCAAAGCGGACGAAATCCGCGGCTTCCGCATCACCCGTCAGGGACTGCGCGTGTACCACAGCCGCCTCGACGAACGCACCGACCCGCGTGGTCGCCCGTATTACTGGATCGGCGGCGACGCCCCCACCGGCGTCTCCGAATCAGGCACGGACGTTGGCGCGCTGGCCGATGGCTACGTCTCCGTCACCCCGCTGCAACTCGACCTGACCGCCTATCGCGCCATTTCCGATCTGAACACCTGGAACTGGCAATCACAACCTTTTGAATTACCGCTGCTTGCTCCTTCCGTTCTTGCGGCGGAAAAGTAAGCGGCGTAGATTCTTCTCCTTCTTCCTCCAAAGGCTCTCGATGGCATCTTACTCCATAAATATTGAAGCCTCCTCCATTGTTATTCGTGCCATAAACTTCTCTTATTGTAAATTTGATCCCATCCGCTCTTGCAGATTCTACAGAATAATTAGA